>CAITQY010000512.1 GCA_903894655.1 uncultured Gemmatimonadota bacterium | reverse complement strand
TGCAGGCCGATCCGACCATGCGTGTCCCGCGGAACTGGGGATTTGCTTCCAATCAGCTGCTGGTGAAGCTGCAGTATGCCTTCCGGCGCTAGGATGCGCCATCACGCGCTCTGGCGCGCGATGCTGCGCGCGATGCTGCGCGCGATGCTCCTCGCCCTGGCGCTGCCGTCGGTGGCCTATGCACATGGCGTGACCGCCGGCGACAAGGGGTACATCATGGAAACGTTCGGCACGCGCATCGTGCCGTTCCTGTACCTCGGTGCGAAGCACATGGTCACTGGCTACGACCATCTGCTGTTTCTGTTCGGCGTGATCTTTTATCTGTATCGACTGAAGGACATCGGCGTGTACGTCACGCTGTTCGCGCTCGGGCATTCGATCACGCTCATGGCCGGGGTGCTCACCGGCGTGCATGTGAATGCCTTTGTGATCGACGCTATCATCGGCGCGTCGGTGATGTACAAGGCGCTCGACAACCTCGGTGTGTTTTCCCGTTGGCTGACGTTTCAGCCTGATCCCCGCAGCACCACGATGCTGTTCGGGCTGTGCCACGGACTCGGGCTCGCCACCAAGATGCTCGACTTCGAGTTGGCGAACGACGGACTGGTGGCCAACCTGCTTGCCTTCAATGTCGGTGTGGAGATTGGGCAGTTCCTCGCGTTGTGCGTGATTCTGCTCGCCATGAGCTTCTGGCGCCGGAGCGCCACGTTCGAGCGATACGCCACCGCCGCCAATGTGTTGCTGCTGATCAGTGGCGTCGCGCTGGTGGTGTATCAGGTGAACGGGTACTTCACGATGGCGCCGGCGTAGCGATGAGCACGTCAGACGAATCGATATCGCGCGACAGCCTGCCGAGCGTGCGTGTGCTCGCATGGCTCTCGCTGCTGGCGATGCTCGTGATCGCCGTGCTCGCTGTAACGGTGGTGCTGCCAGCCGAGACGGGGCGCGATCCCACCGGCGTGGGGCAGTGGCTTGGCTTGACGGAGATGGGGCGGATCAAGATGGCACTCGCCAGCGAAGCGGCCGCTGATTCCGAGAACACGCGCACGAAGCGGGTCGCCATCGGTGCCAGTGGTTCGCGCTGGCGCGACTCGATGGCCATCACGCTGCAGCCCACCGAGGGCATCGAAGTCAAGATGACGATGCGCACGGGGGAGCGCGCGCGGTACGCGTGGACGACGGACGGCGGTGAGGTGTATTTCAACATGCACGGCGAGCCGCCCGATCCGCCAAAGGACTACGCCGCACATCGGTACGACAAAGGGACGTCGACCGGAGAGTCCGGAGAGCTGGTGGCGGCCTTCGACGGCGTGCATGGTTGGTTCTGGCGTAATCGCACCGCCTTGCCCGTCACCATTACGCTCAAGACCGGTGGGGCCTACCTCGTACTCAAGGAGATGCCGTAAATGTTCGCACCGAAATTTTTGGTGGCCGGTGTCGCGCTGTTGCTGGTGGCCGGCTCGTCGCTGGCCAGCGATGCGGTCCGTCGGCACGTGGCGTGGGACGGTATGGTGC
This sequence comes from uncultured Gemmatimonadota bacterium, assembly GCA_903894655.1. GTDB lineage: Bacteria > Gemmatimonadota > Gemmatimonadetes > Gemmatimonadales > Gemmatimonadaceae > Gemmatimonas. The sequence continues at coordinate 1,801 of CAITQY010000512.1, read as the reverse complement.
TCGGCATTGGCGGGTCGAAGATCCGCGGCGAGGTCGAGATGGTCGCCGGAAAAGTGGCCGGGACCACTGCGGTCGAAGTCAGCTACGCCCGTGACGCAGCCGGCGCGGTCCGCCCGTGGCACATCCACGTGGGCAGCTGTGCCAAAGGCGGCCCCGTGCTGGGTGCGGCGACGGCGTATCCGGCGCTGCGTGTGGACGGGAAGGGCGCCGCCGAGGGTAAAGCGACGTTGCGGCTCGCACTCCCCGATAGCGGCAGCTACTACGTGAACATTCACGAGTCGGCGGCCTCGATGTCCAAGATCGTAGCCTGCGGAGATCTCCTGCTCGAGGAGTAGGGGAGGCTGTCGGCACCCGCTAGAATGCAGGGATGACGACACCCACCGAAACCGCCCCCGACCGTTACTCCTACTGGCAGAACGCCCCGCTCTCGATCGCGGGCTCCCGGGTGCTGGTGGCCACCAAGCCGGGTGTGTTTTCGCACGGCACGGTCGATCCCGCCTCGATGATGCTGGCCGAGGCGGTGGCGTCGCTGGGGAAGAGTACGTCGGTGCATCTGAACTGCGGCAACGGCCTGGTGCCGGCCGCCGCGGCGGTAGCGGGCGGTGCCTCGGTGCTCTGGTGCTCGGATCGGTCGCTGCCGTCGGTGCAGGCCACCGAGCGTACGATGGCCGCCAATGGCGTCGCCGGGTCGCACGTGGTGCATGCGCATGGCACGCACGCGTTTCCCTTGGCCCTCGCGGCCGACGTGGTCACCATTCGCGTGTCCACCGACAAGCTGGCGCTGCAGCAGATGATCTGGGAGGCGTTTCATGCGCTCCGCATTGGTGGCAAGTGCTTCATTGCCGGGGCGAACGACGAAGGGGTGAAGCCGGCGGTGCGGTTGCTGGAGTCCATCTTCGGCATGGCGCGTTTGGATGCGCAGCACAGCGGGCACCGCATGGCGGTGGCTACGAAGACGCAGATCGCCCCGTCGTCGCTCACCGACGGCACGTCGCCGTATCTCGATCCGGATCACTTCCGTGAGGTGGCGGTCACCATCAGGGGCGTCGACCACACGCTGTTCTCGCGTCCCGGGGTGTTTTCGTGGGAGCATCTCGACGAAGCCACGCAACTGCTTGGCGACTTGATGGACATCCGGGCCGGTGAGTCGGTGCTCGATCTCGGCTGTGGCGCAGGGGCGCTGGGGCTCGCGGCCGCGTCGCTGTCGGGCACCGGCCGAGTACTGATGGTCGATGCCGACGCCGAAGCGGTGCGCTGCGTGACGCGCGGGATCGCGCGGGCCGGGCTCGCCAACGCCGAGGTGCGGGCGAGCGACGTTGGGGGCGCCGTTGGCGCCGAGACGTTCGACGTGGTCGTCTCCAATCCGCCGTTCCACCAGGGGAAGGCCACCGATCTCATGGTCCCGCGTCAGTTCATTGCCGACGCGTACACGCACCTGAAGGTGGGTGGCCGTTTGATGCTGGTGGCCAACCGCACGCTCCCGTACGAGCAGGTGATCGCCGAGCGTTTTGGGGAGGTCCGCACGCTGCACGACGGCCGTCGCTTCAAGGTGCTTGGCGCTACGCGATAAGGGCGACGGTTGCCCTAGCCCTTGGCGGCTTTGGCGACGGCCTTGTACTCTAGCGCCGCGGTGCGCAGGGCGTCGATCTCACCGGCGTCGAGCAGACGCCATGTGCCTTCGGCCAGGTCGCCCAGCACGAGCGGACCGAGGGCCACGCGCTGCAGCGTGTGCACGTGGTTTCCAATGGCGGCCATCATGCGCCGCACCTGAGGGTACCGCCCCTCGCGCACCGTGATCTCG
>CAITQY010000511.1 GCA_903894655.1 uncultured Gemmatimonadota bacterium | reverse complement strand
CGATCACATCGGGGATCGCGGTCGGGCGACGAGCATCCGGAACGCGTTCGAAGGCACCATCCGCGACGGAGCGGTACTCACACGCGACCTCGGCGGCACGTCGACCACCGATCAGTTCACCGACGCCGTGGTTGCGCGCCTTGGCTGACGCCGTGGCAGGCCCGGCGCCCGTGCGCGTGCTGCACGCGTCGGACATCCACTGCGGTCGCCGGTTCGTGCACGAACACGTGGCGGCGGCGCTCGAGGTGGCCGGTGCGTCGCGGTTCGACGCCATCGTGATCTCGGGCGATTTCTCGCAGCGCGCCCGCGTGCACGAGTTTGAGCGCGCCCGCGATATTCTCGACCGATTCCGTGCCATTGCCCCCACACTCGAAGTGCCAGGCAATCACGATACCGCCTGGTGGCATGCGCCCTTCGGATGGGGCGACGCCAGTCGGCTGCACGAGCGCTATCGCGCGTACATCAATCCCGTGCTCGAACCGGTGGTGCGCGTGCCTGGCGTGACGATGGTGGGGCTCAACTCCGCGGCGGGGATGCTGCCGCAGTCGATCACCTGGTATCCGCGTGACTGGCGCGTGAAAGGCGGGCTGACCGGCGCGCAGCTCGACTCAGCGACGCGTGCACTTGCCGCCAGCCCGGCGGGTGATCTCCGTCTGCTCGTGGTGCATCACAATGTCGTGCGCGGTCGCCTGTCGAATCGGTGGGGACTCAAGCAGCCTACAGCGGCGCTCGATCGCATCGCCGCCATGTCGGTCGATGTCGTGTGCACTGGGCATGACCACGAGGAGCGCACCGAGGTGGTGAGCCGCGCCGGCGGACGATTCGTCGTCAGCGCGGCAAACACGCTCTCGAGTCGTATACGAGGCCACCGGGCAAGCGCACTCAATGTCATCGAGGCAAACGCGACGACGGTGACCGTACGGGCGTGGACCTACAACGGTGGCGTCTTCGTGCCGAGTGCCACCCAGGCGACCATCCCGCGCACCTGAGGCCGGTCAGCCCCGCGGTCCGACAAACCGGCACACGAGCTCCACCGCGTCGAGCGGGGCCAGCGTCGTATGCGAAATGCCCGACACGACGCGCGTGATGTCGTGATCGACGGTGCCGGGCGTCGACCAGCATGCCCCGTCGGCGTTGGTGAAATACACCGAAAACGTATGGTGTCCGGTGCCCGGGCGTTCTCCCACGATGTGTAGCAGCACGCGGGGGCCGCGCTGTCCGGCGAAGAGCAGCTCACCAGCCATGTAGCCGGCACGGACGCGTCCCGACGTGATCACCACGTGCTCCGGGGCCACGCACCATCCCTGCGTGGTCAGTGTTGCCCGCAGCGCGTCAAGAAAGGGCAGCAGATGCCCCGGCTGCCGAATGGCCAGGGCGTTGAGCCCGTCGGACACGACGATCTGCGCATCGATCGACCCATCGCGCTGCGCCGCAAGCGATTGCAGGGTGGTCACGGCGGTGGGCGACAGCACCTCACCCGATGTCGGGTGCAGGATGAACGTGTCACGGTCGGGGGAGCAGCTCTGCACCGCGACGGCGTGCGGAATCGAGGCGATGAACGCAGGCGACATGGTGGCATGGAACGCGCGGCGCGATTCCGTGCACAGGGTGTCAATCGCGTGGGCGAGCGCTGGCTCGAGATCGTGCGGCT
>CAITQY010000510.1 GCA_903894655.1 uncultured Gemmatimonadota bacterium | reverse complement strand
GTGCGCAACATGGACCCGCGCGTCGGCGAGCGGGTGGTGAATATTCGCGTGGGCGGCTGATATCAACGACGGACACGCGTCGACATAATCGGCGCGTGTCCGCCTAATGAGTCAGGCAGGTTCGCCGGCAACTCGTCAGGCACGGCGGCGGCCACGACCACGCCGTTGCGCCCCTGCCGCTTTGCCTGGTACAGCGCGGCATCCGCGGCGGCGCACAGTGCGGCCGGCCCCGAAGCACGCGATGGCACACACACGGCAACGCCAATGCTCACGGTCACATATGGCGCCACCGACGACGCGCGGTGCGGGAGCGCCGCCGCCGCCACGCCGTCGCAGATCGTCTTCGCGATCTGCCGTGCCCCCTGCTCGGCCGTGTGCGCCGCGAGCACGACGAACTCTTCCCCGCCATAGCGCGCCACGAGATCGGTCGGACGCTTCACCACGGTTCGGATCGCCGCGGCCACCGCACGGAGCGTCTCATCGCCGGCCGCATGCCCGTAGCTGTCGTTGTACGCCTTGAATGCGTCCACGTCGAGCATGAGGAGCGCGAGGGGCTGCGCGGCACGTTCGCCGCTGCTCCACATGTCGGTGAGTGTCGCATCGAAGCGGCGCCGATTGGCCACGCCGGTCAGCGAGTCCATCGTCGCCAGCTGCGCCAACTGTGCGTTGACGTCGGCCAGTTCGCTCGTGCGCGCGCGCACCTCGGCATCCAGCTGTCGCTCGCGCTCCCGCAACCAGCGATTGTTCGTACGGACCCCCAACAACTGGCGCACGACCAGCAGTAACCCGAGTACCGCCGCCCCCGCCACGAGCGTGAGGTTGGTCCGGCCGGCCACGGCCTCCCGGCCCATCGCGAGCAACGTGATCGTCAACGCCGCCGCGCTCACGGGTGGCAACGGCGGCTCGTCACCGGTGCCACCGTCGGCGGACGCCCCCCTCGGCGTGCGCCCATACGTCTGCGCGAGCAGCAGCAGCGCCATCAGGCCGACGCCGTGACTGAGGGTCACGGCGTAACCCATCCATGGCTGGCGAGCGACGTAGAACGCGATGCCGATAAATCCGTCGCCGACGAAGGTGGCGACCACCGCGACCACGAGGGCCGTACGGGCCGCCGGCACCAGTCGCGCAAGCCCGCCCTGAAACCGGGCCAAGACGCTGATCAACAATGTCGCGTCAAGCACCGGATAGGCAATTTCCGTGACGGCCCCCAGCCAAGCGCCGTATCCACCGAATTGCGGCGCCGGGCGGATGAGATAAAACCACACGACCAGGCCAAACCCACCCACCGTCACAGCGATATCCAGTGCCGTCGTGGCGGGGCTCCGCAATTGGCTCGTGCGCGGGAGCATCAGCACGCCAACAAGCACGAATCCGTACGACAGTAATTGCGCGATATCGCCGAACGGGAGCGCGGCTTCATTCGCGCCGAGGACCGCCGTTCGGAAAATCAGGGCCGACAACAGGTCGAGGAACACGCTCCCTGCCAGCAGCAGCAACAGGCCGCCCTCCGGCGCCCGCCGGTTCCGCTGCCACGCCATCGACATGGCCCAGACGACAACGAGGCGAGCCGGGACGTCGACGACCGCGGCGACCACCGCCCACGGGCGATCACCGGCGATGTACGGGAAGCTCAAGGCGCCGATGACAATCAGCGCGCCAACAGCGATGCGCACCCATTGCTCCTCCACCGGCGAGGCCACTTCGTTGGGAGAGGTCTGGTCGCGGCGTGGGAATGGCACGAGAATCCCGTATCGGCGTGGGACAGCATAGCGCGAAGGAAGGTGGCGATAAGCTATCGCGCCGCGCAGTCGCGCGTGGCAGCCGGCTACGGAGCTCCGGGCTGCTCAGGGGACCACGCCGGTGTGGTTCTTCCACCGCCGGCCGGGGATTACGTTGTCAGAGCAGGGTGAGCGGACGTGGCGAAATTGGTAGACGCACCAGCCTTAGGAGCTGGCGGGGCGACCCATCCCGGTTCGAGTCCGGGCGTTCGCATAGTGGCACCATTTGGCAGAGGCGAATCAGAGCTGGCATCCGGTGGCTCGGAGCGGCCGAGCCTTCCATCAGGCGCAGTGGAGTTTCCGGCGGATGTCGTCAAATCTGTCGCCACTGAATCGGCCGGATTTCCGATGCGGACGCGATCCTGCGTCCGCACCAGCCGTGCCACTTCGGGATCAAACTTCAGATAGACATCTGCTGTCATGGCCATGGATCTGAGCTGTCCCGGGTTCCGTAGACACCTTTCTTAGGTGTACATACGGAGTGGGAGGTGGCCATGGCCAGAGCACGGCGGAAGTTCAGCGAAGAGTTTAAGCAGGAAGCCGTTCGGTTGGTGACGGTGCGCGGGGTTTCGATGGCGCAGGCGGCGCGAGATCTCTCGATTCATGTCAATCTGCTCCGGACGTGGATGCGGACGGCGACGAGTGATGCCGCCGCGGCCGCGACCGGACGCCAGAGTGCCAAGTCGGAGCAAGCCGAGCTGACGCGGCTGCGCAAAGAGGTGACCACGTTGCGGATGGAGCGCGACATCCTAAAAAAAGCCGCGGCCTACTTTGCCAGGGAGTCGATGTGAAGTTCGACTTTGTGGCGAAGCATCGAGGGACGTGGCCGGTGGGGATGCTGTGTGACATGCTCGGTGTGTCAGCGAGTGGGTTCTACGCGCGGACGGTACGCCCCGAGAGCGCTCGCGCGAGGGCGGATGCCGCCTTGGCCGTGGCGCTGCATCGGCGCTTTCTCCTGAGCGATCGGACGTACGGCGCACGACGCCTCTGGCGCGACGTGCGCGCGGACGGCTTCACGGTCGGCCTGCACCAGGTCGAGCGCGTCATGCGCGCGCAGGGGCTGCGCGCGCGGCCGCGTCGACGGGCGTTGCCGGCCGATCACGGTGTGCGAT
>CAITQY010000509.1 GCA_903894655.1 uncultured Gemmatimonadota bacterium | reverse complement strand
GCAGCGTGTGCTCCGTCCGCGCCACCTGGGCCGGTTCGCTCGAGACGGGGTTGGTGCCGAGCAGCACGTCGCCCACGCCATACGCCCACGCGTCGAACACCTGCCACCGGATGTCGTCGGGATGATCGGTGGGCGAGTTGGGCTGCACCCGCGCACCAAGGTATCCCTCGGCGCCGATCTGGCTGCCGGGTAACGGGATATGCAGTTTGCCACTCACGGCGCGGAGGTCGTCGTCGGACATGAGCTTGACCACACAGCCGATGACATCGCTCGACAGCCCGCGCGCCAAGGCCGTAATCGAAGCACCGTCGTGGGTCAGTAGCACGTCCCGCAACTGCCCCATAGTCCACGTCGCGCTCTGCTGTCGCGCCCGGTCGTCAAGGTGCACACGCAGCAGCGCATGGAGGTCGTCCGCGATGATGGGATGCGCGTCGATCTCCTCGAGACGCGTCGCGGCGAGCAGGGTGCGGGCCAGCAGGCGTTCCTGATCGTCGGCCGCCGCCACACCAATGGCGTGGTCCCCTTCTTTGAACGCGTTGGCAGCCCCGAGCAGCTGCAAATAACGCGCGCGGTCAAACCCGCCGATGGTGCGCTGCAGGTACCCGAACAGGTCTTCGTCGTCCCGCGGCGTCGCGGCGAGGGGAGGCGTGTGTCTGGCGGAGGCGCGCACGTAAGTATGATTTCAGGGAGCGGCGCCATCCGCGGGATGGGGCCCGTCGTGGCAACCGGATGCGATGAAACTTACCATGGAGCGCCCCGAAACACGGGCGGGAGGGGCAGCATGTCGATACCAACAGCGCCAGATACGCCGATGGCGCCGGCGACCTCGCCCGACCCCCACGCGGGATTCGCCCCGCTGATCGCCGGCACGCCGCTCGACGAGGCCCGCTACGCCGTCGTGCTCGTCCACGGGCGCGGCGGCACCGCGCAGGGCATGCTGCCGATCGCGCGGGCCGCGCACGCCACCGATGCGGCGCTCGTGGCGCTCGTGGCCGCCGGGCAGAGCTGGTACCCCGAGCGGTTTCTCTCCCCCCGTGCCGCCAATGAGCCGTGGCTCGGCAGTGCGCTCGCGTCCGTCGGTTCCGCCGTGGATCGGGTCCGCGCGGCGGGCATCCCCACCGGGCAGATCGTCCTCGCCGGCTTCTCCCAGGGGGCCTGCCTGGTGCTCGAGTACGCGGCCGTCGCCGCGGCCGCACACGTCCGCTTCGGCGGGGTGGTGGCCTTCGCGGGGGCGTTGATCGGTGATCCGGCCGTACCACGACACGACCATGGCTCGCTGGCGGGGACACCGGTCGTGCTGGCGTGCGGCGACGCGGACGTCCACATCCCCGAGGAGATCGTGCGATCGTCGGCGTCGGTGTTCCGGTCGTTGCACGCCGTCGTTGATCTCCGGATCTATCCCGGGGTCGGACACGACATTGTGGCCGACCAGATTCAGGCGCTGGCCGATCTCGCTGCGACGTTGCGCGGAGCCCAGTCAGAGGCGCATCTTCCGCCCTGATGAGTCGCCGGCATACGCAGTTAGGGTTCGACTTTTTCGACGCGGCTCCGGCCGCGTCCACTTCGTCGTCGCCGCTCGCCGTGGTCGCTCCCGCGCCGGCGGCCGTGCCCTCAACCCCGGTCTCGTCGGTAACGCCGTCGGTGGCGCAGTCGGTCACCGCAACCGTATCGCAGCTGTTTACGCAGCTGTTCTCCCCGGTGCTCACGCCGGCGTTCGTGCCGGTGCCGCCGAAGCCGGTGGCCGACGACGCGCGACCGTCGCGCGGACGCACAGCGGTGCGGGCACGCACGGCGGTGCTCTTCTCGCGCCTCGAAGACCTCGGACTGCGCGGCGTCGATGCGCTGGTGCTCATGCGTACGCGCACCGTGATGGTGTCGCTCATCGGTCGCACGTTACGCATTCACGAAGGGTACGCCGAAGCACCGGAGTCGGTGATGCGGGCGATCGTGGCCTTCGCCACCGCGCGAAACAAGGCAGAGCGCACCACGGCCCGCGAAGCGATCTTGGCATTCGATGTGGAGCGTGGTCCCTCGGTGCGGCGTCAGGAACCGGCGCGTCCCGGTGATGTCGCGATGATCGCGCAGCTCATGGAAGCCCATCGCGAGCTGAACGCGAAGTGGTTTGCGGGCACGCTGTCAGTGATCCCTCTGCGCTTGTCAGGGAAGATGGCCACCCGACTCGGCCACTACGATCCGGGTTCGCGCCACATGTCGCCCGAAATCGTGATGTCACGCACGCATATCGCGCGGCACGGGTGGCGCGAGGCGATGCACACGCTGCTGCATGAGATGGTGCATCAGTGGCAGCACGAAACCGGCCAGCCGGTGGATCACGGGACCGCGTTCCGGCAAAAGGCGCGCGACGTCGGCATCGCCCCGGCCGCCAAGCGCGACGTGGCTCCCCTCGAGCGGCGGCGCACCGGGAAGATCGGGTAAACGGAACACCCTGTCCCGGAATCCCGGGGCATGTGCGGTCCCCCCGCCATGCGCCATGCGCTAGATTTCCGATGTGATCTTTCGCTTCCTTCGCTGACACGCTCCCGTCATGGCTCTTGATCTGCATTCCGCCAGCGCGATTCCCGCGCTGCCCTCTGTCGAGCTGAAGGCGCACGCCGCCGATCTCTTCAACATCGACGCGGCGCTCACCGAAGAAGAACGCGCGATCCGCGACACGATTCGCAAGTTCGTTGATGAACGGGTGCTGCCGATCATCGGCGACTGCTACGTGCAGGGGCGCTTCCCCGACGAGCTTGTGGCCGAGATGGCCGAACTCGGTGTCCTGGGCGCAAATCTCCCCGAGGAGTACGGCTGCGCCGGTCTCTCGAGCGTCGCCTACGGCCTGATCATGCAGGAACTCGAGCGCGGTGACTCGGGCATCCGCTCCTTTGCCTCTGTGCAGGGCGCCCTGGTCATGTATCCGATCTTCGCGTTCGGCTCTGAAGCGCAGAAGCAACACTACCTCCCCAAGCTGGCGAAGGCCGAGATGATCGGCTGCTTCGGTCTGACCGAAGCCGACCATGGGTCGAACCCGTCGGGGATGATCACGCGCGCGAAGCAGCAGCCCGATGGCAGCTGGATCATCAATGGCGGCAAGATGTGGATCACCAACGGATCCAAGGCGCACGTGGCCATCATCTGGGCCAAGACGGGCGACAGCACCGACGACAGCAGCATTCGCGGCTTCGTCGTCGATACGTCGTTGCCGGGCTTCCACGCCAAGGATCAGCACGGCAAGCTGTCGCTTCGCGCGAGCCATACGTCGGAGCTCGTGCTCACGGACGTGCACGTGCCGGCCGATGCGATTCTGCCCGAGTCGAAGGGGCTCAAGAGTCCG
>CAITQY010000508.1 GCA_903894655.1 uncultured Gemmatimonadota bacterium | reverse complement strand
GCCCCACGCGCCCTTGAACCGCAGCGACGGTGTGACCTGCCATCCGGCGCTCACCCGCGGCTCGACGAAGGTCTCCGCGGTGGCATCGTACTGCGTACTGCGCACCCCCGTGGTGATGTCGACCGCCGAGACGGGCGTCCACTTGTGTTGCACGTACGCGGCGCGCGTGGACGCCTCGCCGTTGCGGACTGTGTTCCGACGGCTCTGCACCGTGTCGGTGGTGCCCCCCACCGCGAACTGATAGGTCACGCTGTTGCGGGTACTCCAGATGCCAAACTCGAGGCGTGACCACGCGGCCAGATCGATGATATTCTCCAGACGCACCGTCTGATCATCCACCGTGTTCGTTTCAGTGAACCCGAAATTGAAGCGCGCGCCCCCGTTCGGGAGGCCACCGCTCGCCGTGCGGTTGCCGTCGCTGGTGTATTGCGAGCTCGAGACAATGAGGTCGGACGACAGCCGCGACGACCACTGCCGGAACCAGCGACCGCTCACGCCCAGGTTTTCGGCGATGGTGAGATCGTTGAGGGTTGGCGTGGCGTTGGTGGGCGCGCCCGTGGGTGCTCCCATCGGCGCACCCGGATTGAAGCGCGCGAAGCCGCCGCCGAGTGATTGCGACTGGTCGAGATTGTCGAGGCCACGCAAAACGCTGATCGTCGCGACGTCTTTCGACGATGGGCGATACGTCAGCTTCGCGTTCAGGTCGTAGAAGTAGAAACTCGGATCGACCTGCGCCTGCTGAAACCGGCCGCCGCCGCGCGGTCCGCCACCACCGAAGCCGACCGGCGCCTGCGTCTGCGCGCTCGATCCCTGTCGCGCGAAGTCGAAGAGTTTGCTGTACAGACCACTCTTGATGACGTCAGTGTATGATCGACGACCCGACAGCAGCAGGCTGCCGCGGCCGAGGGGGATTTCCACGACGCCGCGTGCGCTGAGCAGACTCGCACCGCCGCTGGCGCGGAAGTGATGCTCGTCGCCCGCCTTGCCGGTGAGGTCGATCACCGACGACACGCGTCCACCGTAGCGCGCCGGAAAGCCGCCGGCATACAGCTGAATGTCCTTGAGCGCATCGGTGTTGAACGCGCTGAACAGGCCGAAAAAGTGGTCCACGTGATACACCGTGATGCCGTCGAGCAGCACGAGGTTTTGATCGGGAGTGCCGCCGCGCACCGACAGGCTGGCCCCACCGTTACCGGCGCCGGCCACACTGGGCAGCATCTGCAGCGTGCGGAACACGTCGGCCTCACCGATCGACGGCATCGCCTCGACCTGCGCCGTCGAAATCGACTGCACGCTGACTTCGCGTCCGATGGCGACCACGGTGGGCGACTGGTCGGTGGCGGATCGCACCGTCGCCGTCGACAACCGCACGACGGCCTTGGTCAGGATCACCGACAGTGGCCCGGTCACAGTATCGGCCTGCAGGGCCAGCAGTCGGGAGGCGTACCCCACGTACTGCACCCGCAGCGTCTGCGGACCACTCGGCACCCCGAGCAGCGCGAAACGCCCGTCGGCGTTCGTCTGGATGGCGCGCGGTGAACTCACGAGCCCGACGCGCGCATTCGGGAGCACCTCGCCGGTCGCGGAGTCCCGCACGACGCCGGTGATCGTGAACGCGCGCGGGGCGGCGGCACTGCGTACGGGGGCAGGCTGTGCGCCGATCGGCCGCGGCGTTGCCGCCACACCGAACGTGGCCAGCGCGATAATCGCCGCCACGAGGGTGGGCGGGACGGCGTGCGGGAGGGTGGGAGCGACACGAATTCTCATGGTACCCATGACACCCGTTACACCCGCGACCCTACGTCGGCCGCACGTTTCGGGTGCGGTACGCCGTCGGTGCTCAGTCCACGATGAACAGCGTCGCCCCACCGGTGGTGCGCGACCGATGCGGCTCGGCGTGGTCCGCCACCTGATAGCTCATGCCTGGGGTGAGCTGCACCACCCGGCCATCGGCCAGCTCGGTCTCGAGCACGCCGGCGAGACAGAGCAGGATGTGCCCCTTCTCGCACCAGTGATCGGCGACGTAGTGCGCCGAGTAGTCCACCATGCGCACGCGGACATCGCCGAAGTGCCGCGTACGCCACGTGGCAGTGCCGGAGGTACCGGCGTGCACTGTGGGTTCGACGGTGCTCCAGTCGGTGATGCCGAAGGGGATGTCGGAGAGCTGCATTTTCAAGGGGTCAGAGTCGTTGTTCAAGGGGTCAGAGTCGTTGAACTAGAACGG
>CAITQY010000507.1 GCA_903894655.1 uncultured Gemmatimonadota bacterium | reverse complement strand
CGGTGGACCCGTGGGTACCGGACGAAAGACCGGGTTGTACACGACCTTGGGATCGAACGTTTCGGTGGGCTCGTAGCGCAGATCCCAATACAATCGGTTGATGCCGGGGCGCGTCGACGCGTCGTAACTGCGGATCACCGCACCGCTGGCGTCCTGCACCTGTACCTGGACGCGGCTGGCCGGCGACGAGAGCCAATAGGCGATCGGCGCGCCGTAGGCGGCGTTCGGCGCCTCGAAGTGCCCGGCCCAAAACCAGCCGTTGTAGTGGTGCGTGTTGAACACGCGCGCCGTCTTGCCCGGCAGCGTGCGGTCGGCCGTCACCTTGCCCGCAGAAGCGATCGCCTCGAGCGGCCCCAGATCATCGAGAATCCAGAACGCACGCCCGAAGGTGGCCACGACCAGGTCGTTCTCGCGGGGATGCACCAGCAGAGACGTCACCGGTACGGTCGGCAGATTCGTGTTGAGCGAAATCCACGACTCGCCAGCATCGATCGAGGTATGCACCCCTTTCTCGTGGCCGACGAAGAGCAGGTTAGCGACCCGCGGATGCTCCTGGATGGTGTACACCGAGGCTTCGGGCAATCCCGAAATGATGCGGCGCCAGCTCTGCCCGAAGTCATTGCTGACGTACACGTACGGCGTGTAGTCGTCGCTGCGGTGCATGTCGAACGTGGCATACACGCGACCTTCGACATGGCGTGACGGCGTGACGCGACTGGCATAGGCCAGTTTGGGGAGTGCGGGAATTCTGGCCGTCACGTTGGCCCAGCTTCCCCCACCGTTGCGAGTCACTTGGATCTGGCCGTCATCGCTGCCCGTGTAGATCAGATCCTTGTTCATCATCGACTCACCAATCGTGGTGAGCGTACTGTATACCGACACACCATCGTGTCGCGACAGCGCACGCGGTTCAACACGCGCGCCGAAGATCTGCAGCGTATCGCGATCGACGGCGAGCGTGAGGTCGGGGCTGATCGCGGTCCACGACACGCCGCGATCCCGCGACCGGAAGAGCCGGTTCATCCCCACGAAGATGGTCTGGTTGTCGAAGTGTGAGATGTGAAACGGCGAGTTCCAGTTGGCGCGCAGTCGCACCTTCGGATCATCGCTCACCGGCTGGATCTCCTGCGTCTCCCCGGTGGTGTAGTTGAAGCGCTTGATGCTGGCGCCTCCCTGCTCCACGTACACCGTCGCCGGGTCCTTTTGGTCTATGCGGACGTAGTAGCCGTCGCCGCCGCCGACCAGGTAGGCATCGCGACGCGAGAGCCCTTTCATGTCCTTCACACTGCTCGGCGTGCACCAGTCGCCGTTGTCCTGCAATCCGCCGCACACGTGATACGGGTCACGCAGGTCCGTGTCGACCTCGTAGAACTGCCCAAGCGGGAGGTTGTCCACGAAGCGCCAGCTTCCCCCTTTGTTGTACGAGAGGAAGATGCCGCCATCGTTGCCGATCACAAGATTATTGGAGTTGTCCGGATCGATCCACATGGCATGCTGATCGGGGTGCACCCCCTGTCCGCCGTATCCCGGATCGAAGAACGTACGTCCCCCATCGTGTGACGTCATGAGGCTCGTGCCGCCGTAATAGATACGCTGCGGGTCGTTGGGGTCGATGCGGATCAGGCTGAAGTACATCGGCCGCACGTTCACCGTGCTCACCTGTTCCCACGTGTCTCCCCGATCCCCGCTGCGATAAATGCCGCTCTTGCGCGTGGCAGGAACGCCGCCCGTCACCATCTCCGGACCAGCCGGTGCACCGGCGTCGGCTTCCACCACCGCGTACACGATGCGCCCGTCGCGACGATAGATGTCGAGACCGATGCGGCCGAGCTCACCCTGCGGCAGTCCGCCAGCAAGTTTGGTCCAACTGCTCCCGCCGTTGGTCGAGCGAAAGAGGCCGCTGCCCGTTCCACCGCCGTTCATGCCCCATGCGGTGCGCTGGCGCTGATACATCGACGCAAAGATGGTCTGCGGATCCTGCGGATCCATGACGAGATCCACCGCACCGGTGAAGTCATTGACGAAGAGCACCTTCTCCCAGGTCGCGCCTCCATCCCGCGTGCGGAAGACGCCACGCTCGGAGTTGGATCCCCAGAGATGACCAAGAGCCGCAACGTATACGATGTCGGGGTTGGTGGGATGGATGACAATGCGCCCGACGTGACGGGACTCCTTCAGTCCCACGAACGTCCACGTCTTGCCCGCATCCATCGACTTGTACACGCCGTCACCCCACGAGGAGCTCTGCCGGCTGTTTGCCTCACCCGTCCCCACCCACACAATGTTCGGATTCGACGGCGCCACGGTCACATCGCCGATCGAACTCATGCCCCCAGAGGCGTCGAAGACGGGATCCCAGGTCGAGCCCAAGTCGGTGCTCTTCCACACCCCGCCGATCGACGCGCCCACATACAGCGCATCGGGCGCTCCCGGTGAGCGCGCGATGGCCACATCGGCAATGCGTCCACTCATCGTGGCCGGACCGATACCGCGCCAGGTGAGCCCCCGAAGCATGGCGGTGGTGAGGGATGGCGCGGGAGGCGTGACGGGTGCGCTGGGCGCGCGTTGCGCCCTCAGCGGTCGCCCGCCGCCCACGCCAGACAGAAGGACAAGCGCCACCAACAGGAACGACGGCCGGTGCGAAGGCATGACGGACTCTCCGTGTGTGAT
>CAITQY010000506.1 GCA_903894655.1 uncultured Gemmatimonadota bacterium | reverse complement strand
CGGCGTGGTGATGATGACGTTCGTACCGGGTTTCGTGTCGCAGGCCGTGGCCAACTACGGCGCGCAGGTGACCGCGGTGCGTGACTCGATCGCCACGCGCTTCCCGAACGACAACGACGCCCAGTTCAAGGCGGTGGCGGCGTGGCGCGAAACGCATCCCACGCCGATCGCGACGATCAACGATGTAGCCGACCATCTCGACCACATCAAGAAGATCGCCGGCGCCGCGCATGTGGGCATCGGTGGCGATTTCGACGGCATCACGGAAACCGTGCAGGGGCTCGAAGATGTCTCGACGTATCCGACGTTGTTTGCCGAACTGCTGAAGCGCGGTTGGACCGATACGGAACTGAAAGGCCTCGCCGGCGAAAATGTGCTGCGCGTCCTGAAGGGTGCCGAGTCGGTCTCGGCCTTGCTACGCAAGACGCGACCGGCCTCGACGAAGACCATCCAACAACTCGACGGACGCCGCCCATGAGCCTCGATCGCCGCACGTTCCTGAAGCATTCTGCGCTGCTCGGCGGCGCGGTGGGTTTGGGTCTTCCCACGGCGGCCCACGCGTTTACCGCGGACGGCGTTCGCCCGTTGGTGCACCGTCCGGAAACGGGAGAAACACAGCCGAAGCCACTACGCATTCTCATTCTGGGCGGCACCGGATTCATCGGACCGAATCAGGTGGAATACGCGCTGGCGCGGAAGCACAACGTCACGCTGTTCAATCGCGGCCAGACGAATTCGACGCTCTTCCCGAACGTTCCGCGCATCATCGGCGATCGCAACGTGGCCGGCGGTCATGATGGATTGAAAAACGGCACGTGGGACGTCGTGATCGACAACCCGACGCGCAATCCGCAGTGGGTGCGTGATGCGGGCGCTGCGCTCAAGGGACGGGTTGGACAGTACGTGTTCGTGTCCACGATCTCGGTGTTCAGCGATTACTCGAAGCCGGGGATGGACGAGAACGGCCCGCTGAACACACCGGGGGTGCCGTCCGTGTGGACCAGCAACGATGGGGCGAACTACGGTCCGAACAAGGTGCAGTGCGAGATCGACGCGAAGGCGCAGTTCGGCGAAGACAAGGTGACCATCGTGCGGCCCGGCCTCATCGTGGGCCCCGGTGATCTCAGCGATCGTTTTTCATACTGGCCCGTGCGTATCGATAAGGGCGGCGAACTGCTCGCACCCGGCACGCCGAACGATCCGGTGCAGTACGTGGACGTCCACGATTTGAGCGAGTGGATCGTGCGTACCGGCGAGAATCACACGATCGGCACGTTCAACGCGACCGGCCCGAAGACGCCCACCACGATCGCCGAAATGCTCTATGGCATCAAAGCGGTGACGACGAGCGATGCGCGGTTTACGTGGGTGCCCGCCGAGTTCCTGGCGGAGCAGCAGGTACGCGCATGGAGCGACATGCCGGTGTGGCAACCGGCGTTCGGTCGGACGGCCGGCTTTATGTCGGTGAATTGTCAGAAGGCCTATGCCGCGGGGCTGTCCTTCCGTCCGCTCGCCGAGACGGCGAAGTCGACGCTCGACTGGTACAAGACGCGTCCGACCGCTGAGCAGGAGAAGGCGCGGGCTGGAATTGCGCCGGAGAAGGAGACGGCGGTGCTGGCGGCGTGGCACGCCAAGGTGGGGAAGTGAACGTAGGGCCTGGCACTGCGCCGTTGCGCGTGCTGGTGCTTGGTGGCACGGGATACATCGGGCCGCACCTCGTGGAACATGCGCTGGCGCGCGGTCACACGGTCACGCTGTTCAATCGCGGCAAGACCAAGCCCGGATTGTTTCCGAAGGCTGAGCAGCTGATCGGCGATCGCAACGATCCGAACGGACACGAGGCGCTCAAGGGGCGCACGTGGGATGTCGTGTATGATTTGCCGACCACGAATCCGCAGTGGATCGTGAACGCCGCGGCGGCGCTCAAGGGAAGTGTGTCGCAATACGTGTACGTGAGCAGCACGGCGGCCTACAAGGATTTCACGCGCTCGTTCCCCGACGAAACGCACCCCACGCAGGAGCCGGCACCGATCAGCGGCCCCGATGCGGCGGCCGCGCCGTACGGCAACAAGAAGGTGCGGTGCGAACAGCTGGTGCAGGAGGCGTTCGGCGCCGGCGCCACGGTGGTGCGTCCGGGGTTGATTGTGGGTCCGGGCGATCTCACCGACCGCTTCACCTACTGGCCGGTACGCATCGAGAAGGGCGGCGAGATTCTGGCACCGGGTACGCTCGATGACCCGGCG
>CAITQY010000505.1 GCA_903894655.1 uncultured Gemmatimonadota bacterium | reverse complement strand
GCGCCGCCAGCCCCACCACCAGCGCCGTCACACTCACCACCCGAAACCCAGAACTCAAAACTGTAGTCATGCAATCGGCCCCTTCTTCTTCGCGCCGCCGATCACACCCGGCACGTTGTTCTTCTGCAGGAGCGCATTGAACGCGTTCACGTCCACCGTTTCCACCTGCTCCACTTCGGCCTTGAGCGTCTGCCACAGCTTCTCGAGCTCCACCAACCGGTCCTTCACCGGCTGCGTGAGCTCGCTGTTGCCTTCCACCTGACCGAGCAGGAAGCCGTACTGACCGTTGATGCCGTTGGCGTAGTTGATGATGTCCTGCCCGTTGCCGGCCTTGGTGGTCATCTTCGGGTCGAGCGCGCCCAGCTTCGTGGTGAGCGTGCGACCCGCCTTGGCGATCGTGTCGGGCGCGCTCGTTTCCTTGGCGCGCGTCACGTAGCCTTGCACCTGCGCCTTGAGATCGCGCACGCGGAGCACCGCTTCGTGGATTTCATTGATGCGGTTCGACAGCAGGTTGGCCACCGAATCCCGCTCCGCCACCACACGCGCCGGTACGTCGAGACGCGGGTCCTGCTGCACCTCGAGCTTCTGCGTGAGCACCGTGGCGCCCATGGTGAGACGCACCGTGTACATGCCCGGCACCACGCGCGCGCCACCATCGCCCGGTGCGCCGAACAGCAACACGCCGGCCAACCGCGCCGGCGCCGCGCGACGCAGGTTCCAGTTGAACGCATTGAGCCCCGGCTTCACCGTGAGCTTGTTCACCGTGTCGCCCTTGGTGGCGAAGGAGCGCACCACGCTGTTCTTCGCGTCGAGGAACTCGAGCAGCAGCGTCGTGGCCGTATCAGGCGCCGCCGCCAGGCGGAAGTTGATCACCGCGCCGAACGGCGGATTCTTACCGGCATTGCGCGGCGTGCCGAAACCACCACCACCGGCCAGCACCGCGGCACGCGGCGCATACAGATGCACCGCCGCTTTCTCGATCGCATCAGCGCGCTGACGCAACACCGTGAGGTCGTCGAGAATCCAGAACGCACGCCCTTCCGTGGCGGCGATCAGATCACCGTGCTTCACCTGCAGATCCGTGACCGGCACCACCGGGAAGTTGCCGCGGAACGGCAGCCACTGCGCCCCGGCGTCGTACGATACATACACGCCCGTTTCCGTACCGGCGTACAGCAAACCTTTCCGCTCGGTGTCTTCACGCACCACACGCACCGGCTCTCCGTCGCGCAGGCCGTTCACGATGCGCGTGAACGTGGCGCCGTAATCCTTCGACACGAAGATGTGCGGCGTGGGGTCACCCACGCGATCCTTGCGGAACGACACGTAGATCGTGGCGGCGTCATGCGGCGAGACCGCGATTTCGTTCACCAGGCCATCACCCCACGATGCCGGCGTGACGTTCGCCCACGTCTTGCCACCGTCGCGGGTGCGCTGAATGAGTCCGTCGTCGGTGCCCACGTACATCGTGTTCGCGTCATGCGGCGACTCTTCGATCACCACGATCGTGGCGTACACTTCGCCGCCGGCGCCTTCGTTGGTGATCG
>CAITQY010000504.1 GCA_903894655.1 uncultured Gemmatimonadota bacterium | reverse complement strand
CGCTGTTGCCTGGGGTGCGGCTGGCGGGTCGGTTTCACAGGGCGGATCGCTGGCTCTTCGACGTCGCGCACAATGCCGATGGCGCGGCGACGGTGGCGGCCAATCTGCTCGAGGTTGGGGCGCCGCTGCCGGTGAGCGCCGTCGTATGCGTGCTGCGCGATAAGGATTGGGCGGGGATTCTCCGGGCGGTCGCGCGGGTCGCCGCGCACATCGTGGTCACCATGGCACCCACCGCTCCGGCGTCACGCGCCTGGAATTTGGACGAGGTCACGGCGTGGGCGGAGGCCGAGGGGGTGCCCGTGCAGCGCGTCGACGATTTTGCCTCGGCGCTCGACCATGCGCGTGAGCGGGCGGCGACCGTGCTGGTGACCGGATCATTTCATACGGTCGGTGATGCCATGGAGCGGTTGCAGGTCGATCCGCTCGCTCGGTAACTTTCAAGGATGCCGCCAAAGCTCCTCCCGGGTTTCCGAGATTTCTATCCCGAGCAGTTCGCCGAGCGGGCCCACATCTTCGAGACCTGGCGCCGCATCGTGCGGCGCTATGCGTTTCAGGAGTATGATGGGCCGCCGCTCGAGCCGCTCGAGCTCTACACGCAGAAGAGTGGCGACGAGATCGTCGGTCAGCTGTTCGAGTTCGTCGACAAGGGCGGTCGCGCGGTCGCGATGCGTCCGGAAATGACGCCAACGTTCGCCCGCATGGTCGGCGCGCGCGCGCAGACGTTGCGCAAGCCGGTACGCTGGTTCTCGATGCCGCAGCTGTTCCGTTATGAGCGCACGCAGAAGGGACGGCTTCGCGAGCACTTTCAGCTCAACGTTGATCTCGTCGGCGAAGCGGACGTGCTCGCCGACGCCGAATTGCTGTCGGTGGCCGTGGAAATCATGGCCGCGTTTGGGTTGACGGCCAGCGACGTGCGGGCGCGCGTGAGCGATCGTCGCTTGCTGAACGGATTACTCGCGCACCTCGCGATCGAGGAACCGACGTGGCCGTCGGTGTACGCCGTGCTCGACAAGCTCGAGCGTCAGCCCCAGGAGGTCTCCGCCGAAAAGCTGGCGGCCGCCGGGTTGCCGCCGGCGACGGTCGACGTGATTCTCGGCTTTGCGACGCTCGATTTCGCGACGCTGCGATCGCGGTATGGGCAGGCACCGGATGTTGCTCCCCACGTAGAGCGTTTCGCGCAGTACGTGGCGCACTGCGACGCCCTCGGGATCGGCGAATGGCTTCGGTTCGATCTCACGATTGTGCGTGGCTTGGCGTATTACACCGGCATCGTGTTCGAACTGTTCGATAACGTCGGCGAGTTCCGCGCGATCTGCGGCGGTGGCCGGTACGACAATTTGCTCAAGTCGCTCGGCGGTGCCGATCTGCCCGCACTCGGATTCGGTATGGGCGATGTGGTGCTCGGCGAGCTGCTCAAGGCTCGCGGGCTGATGGTATTGCCAGCGCCGGCCGTTGCCCTGTGGGTCGCGCAGGCACCGGACAGTGCGCTGTATCCTACTGCGATGTTGCAGACCGCTGCGCGGCTCCGGGCGGACGGTCATGCGGTGGAGTTTGCGTTGCGCGAGCAACGAGTGGAGAAGCAGTTGGAAGCCGCGCGGAAAGCCGGCTGTCTCGCCACGATCGTGGTGGACACGTCGGGCGACGCGGTGCGATACCGCGCCCGCGCGACCGGAGCGCAGGAAGAGATTGTGCAGACCCTTGATGCCCTGAGCACGTGGGCATCGTCGACGTTGAATCGAACGGATACCGCCCATGAGTGACGACAAGAAGCTACCCACGCGCGCTGACAACTTCAGCGAGTGGTACAACGAGTTGGTCCTGCGTTCGGAACTCGCCGACTACTCGCCCGTGCGCGGATGCATGGTCATCCGGCCGCACGGCTACGGCATCTGGGAGCGCATGCAGCGCGCGCTCGACGACATGTTCAAGGCCACCGGTCATGTGAACGCCTATTTTCCGCTGTTCATTCCGGAGAGTTTCCTCTCGAAGGAAGCGGAGCATGTGGAAGGATTCGCCCCCGAATGCGCCGTCGTCACGATGGGTGGTGGCAAAGTGCTCGAGGAACGTCTCGTCGTGCGTCCCACGTCGGAGACGATCATCTACTCCATGTTCGCGAAGTGGGTGCAGAGCTATCGCGATTTGCCGCTGCTATACAATCAGTGGGCCAACGTGGTTCGCTGGGAGATGCGCACGCGCCT
>CAITQY010000503.1 GCA_903894655.1 uncultured Gemmatimonadota bacterium | reverse complement strand
GCACTGCCACTCGGCGTGGCGTGTTACGCTGCACCGCACCACCAACGGCGCCTGGCGCACGCGTTCCGTCGAGCCCCTCACGCTGCCACGCGACTGAACGTCGATCCGCGCCCGCGGGTGGCACTCGCGGGTGGCGCCGTCGCGGCCCACTCCACACTATACCGCGACGGGGCAGCCGCTCGCCCTCACCTCACACTCGGCCGAGACACGCATGATCAAGACCGTCAGCATCATACTCCTTGTCCTGCTGGGCGCGCTCCTGCTCATGGCGTCGCGGCAGCCGGATGCGTTCGCGATTGAGCGCTCGCTGGTGATCTCGGCGCCCGCTGAGGTGATCTATCCAAAGATCGCCGACCTGCATCAGTGGAGCGCGTGGTCGCCGTACGACAAGCTTGATCCGCAAATGAAGAAAGTGTTCAACGGCACGCCGGGTGCGGCCGGTGCGAGCATGTATTGGAGCGGGAACGCCAAAGCCGGCGAAGGCACGTTCACGGTGCGCGAGCTGATGCCACCGTCGAAGATCACGATGCAGCTCGATATGCTGAAGCCGATCGAAGGGCACAACGTGGTGGAGTTCAACTTCGAGCCGACCGAGGGTGGCACGCGGGTCACGTGGGCCATGCGGGGGCCGAATTCTTTCCTCTCCAAGATCGCCGCTGTCTTCATGAACATGGACACGATGATCGGGACGGACTTCGAAGATGGATTGGCGTCGCTCAAGTCGCAGGTGGAGATGAAGTGATCGTCGAGACAATGGCCGACGGGCGGGGCGCGCCGCCGCTCATGAGTGGATCAGCTCAGCCGCTGTGGGCGGCGGATCAGGAGGGCCGGTGGGTCGATGCGCTCGCAGGCTACGACGCCGCGATTGCGGCGGTGCCATCCGGCAGACTGGTGGAGCACGATACGTGGTACCGCACCGTGTTGCCCACGCTGATCGCGGCACGCACGCCGGGCTATGTGCTGCACGACGAAATGGTGCGCATCACCGAGTGGAAGATGGCGCGCGGCGTGTGGCGCGCCCCCAACCTCGTGTTGGTGCGCAGCAACGCGCCGGACGATGTAGTTCATGCGAGCCGGTTAGCCGCCGAGCACATTCCGCACCCCACGAAGCCGGTGACCGCGCTCGTTGCGCTCAAGGGGGTCGGTGCCGCGACGGCGTCGGCGCTGCTGGCGGTGATGGCCCCGTCGGTCTATCCGTTTTTCGATGAAGACGTAGCGGCGCAGGTGCCGCAGCTCGGGCCGGTGGCGTGGACCAACGGCTACTACGCCAAGTATGCGGCGGCCCTGCGTGAGCGCTCAGCGCAGCTGTCGGCGGTATTTGCGCGCGCGTTCACGCCGGTCATGGTGGAGCGCGCACTCTGGGCGACGCGCGCCACTGCCAAGCGGGACGCCACCTCGTGACCTCGGCCGATGTCGTGATCTGCGGCGCCGGCATCGCCGGCATCGCCACCGCGCATGCGCTCGCGGTCACGCATGGCGTGCGCAACGTGCTGCTGGTGGACGATCGCGCGCCACTCACGCTCACCAGCGACAAGAGCACCGAAGCGTATCGCAATTGGTGGCCTGGGCCTGACGACGCGATGGTGCAACTGGTGAATCGCAGCATCGACTTGCTGGAACAGT
>CAITQY010000502.1 GCA_903894655.1 uncultured Gemmatimonadota bacterium | reverse complement strand
TGGGGCTGCACAATGCCCATGGCCGACAGCAACGCGATGACGATCGGCAGCTCAAAGATGGCGCCGAACGCGAGACACATTGAGATGACGAAACTGCCGTACTGATCGACCGTCTGCATGATCTGCACGGAGCCGCTCTGAAAGCTCATGAAGAAGCTGAGCGTCACGGGCAGCACGTAAAAGAACGACAGCGCCATCCCCGCCAGAAAGAGCACCGCCGCCCCGACGAGCGCCGGGATCACGGCCTTTTTCTCGTGGCCGTACAGCGCGGGGGAGAGAAACCCCCAGAGCTGCCACGCCAGCACGGGCGACGCGGCGATCAGCCCCAACGTGATCGACGCATCCATCACGATGTCGAAGAGATCACTCACGTGCGTCACCATGAGCGGCTGCTTCAAATACGGCTGAATAGGCTGCGACAGGAAGGCGATAATGTCGACCTGTTTGGTATACAACAGCGCGAAGGCGACGCCCACACCAAGGGCGATCGCGACGGCACATTTGAACAGCCGCCAGCGCAATTCCTCGAGATGGTCGAGAAACGGCATTTCCACACTGTTACTGCTGGACATCGATGAAGTCGTCCTGATCGCGCGGTCAGCGCAGCGTCTTGAGTTGTTCGGCCGCGAGCTCGGACTCATCGCTGCGCGGATAGCGCGCGATCACCTGCTCGAGCAGCTGTTTCGCCTGCGGGCTGTTTCCCTGTTGCAGCATGAGCTGCGCCCGCTTGTACAGCGCCGTGGGTGCCTTCGCCGCCGAGGGATGGGCGCTCACCACGGCCGCATACGCAGCATCGGCCGCCGGCAAATTCTTTTCCTTGGCGAACGACTCCCCGATCCAGAACTGTGCATCGGGCGCGTAGTCGGACGTGGGATAGTTCGTGAGCAGTTCCTGGAAATAGATCCGCGCGGTCGCACTGCTGCCACGCGTCAGCTGATCGCGACCATCGGTATAGAGCTGGTTCGGGCCGGGGGCACGGGCGGGCATGCTGTCGACGACCGTCGGCGACGTCGGCCGCCCGCCGGCAGACGTCGCCAGCGATACGGTGCCAGCGGGCGGCGGCGCCACCGGTGGGGCACTCCGCGATTCGATCTCCGAGCGCAATCGGGCGAGAGTCGCCTGGCTCTGACCGAGCAGCGTCTGCACCTGTAGAATCTGCTCACGAATGGCTCGCAGCTCGCCGCGCAGGTCGCCCTGAATGCTCACCGTTCGTGCACTGACCTTTGACAACGAATCCCCGGTTCTCTCCAGCATCTGCCGGTTCTGGATCAGCGCCTCGTGCTGGGCCAGCTGGCTCCTGAGGAGCTCCGCCCGCAGCGCGGCAATATCGCTCTGAACAATCCGCACATCGCCGCGGGTCGCAAAACAGCCTCCCGTGGTGACCAGCACCACGAGAGGCACGAGCCGCCGCACCCGGGAGCGCAGCATGTGCCGAAGTCCGAGTGCAGCGGCGCTCATCACGGCGCGCGCAGCTGATCGCCGCCGGCGATGAGCTCGAACTCGTCGCGACGGTTGCGCGACCACGCTTCTTCCGTCGTCCCCTGCACCGCCGGCCGCTCACGGCCGAACGACGCCGTTTCGATGCGCGACGCATCGACGCCGCGGTCGGTCAGGTACCGCTTCGCGGCTTCGGCGCGACGACGGCCCAGCGCGATGTTGTACTCGTCGCTGCCGCGCTCGTCACAGTGACCCGCGATGCGGATCTTCACCGACGGATTGGCGTTCAGCACCGAAATCTTGGCATCGAGATTCGCCTTCGCATCGTCGCGGAGTTCGTCCGCGTCATACTCGAAGTAGATCGTCTCCAACAGGCGCGCACGAGTGGCGGCGAGCTTCGTACGATACTCCTCCATCGTGTCGCGTGCCGCGGGAGTGGCAGCGGTCGGCCGTGTCGGCTGTGGCTGCACAACCGGGGCCGGCTCGGCCTGCGGAGCAACCACCGGCTTCTTGCGACAGGCACCCAGCACCAGCGCGGTGGAGGCCAACACCAAGGTCAGACGAGACACACGCATCATGTCGGAAAACTCCGATGGGTAGAGTGAAAAGGACTGTGGCTACTGCGACAACAACCGCGGGGACCATGCGGACAATCTCGCCTCCGACCCGAAGGTGAGTTGGCGCGAGCGTCCGGTTTCGATATCCACGATCCACAACTGGCGCGTTCCGCTCCGCGTCGACGAAAACACGAGATGCCGGGAATCCGGTGCCCACGACGGATCGTCGTTCCGGCCGTCGTTCGTCACGAACTTCACGGATTGGTCACGCAAGTTGATCGTCATGATCTGAAAGGTGCCGCCGTTTCGAGACTGAAACGACACGAGGCGACCATCGGGAGACCAGTCCGGCCCCGCTCGGTAGTCGCGATCGCCGAACGCCGCCGCCGTCAGCAGCTCCACGTTCGTTCCATCCAGATCGCTAATATACACCTCGGGATGCCCCGAGCGGTCTGACATAAAAGCGATTCGCTGCCCATCAGGACTGAACGTCGGCTGCGTACTCGCCCGGCCGCGTCCCACGGTGATCCGGCGCGGCGCCCCGCCCTCGATCGGCATCGCGTACAGATCCGTGCCGCTCTCTGAGCCCCGCGCGTACACCACCGACCGGCCATCGGGAGCGATTGCCGGCGAGCTGTGCTCGATGCCAGGCGTCGAGACCAGCGTGCGCTGCGAACCGGTGCCGAGATCCGTTGTCATGATCGGATTGCGGACGCCGTCAAGCACGCTGTAGACCAGTCCTCGCCCACCCGGCAGCCACTGCGGCGACATGCCGCTCGGGGTTGCCGGGGTCACATTTGCGCGATCGCTATCAACTATCCACACTCGACCGCCCCGCGTGAACGCGATACGCGTCTGCGCAATGCCACGCTGTCCGGTGATCCACTCCTCGACGGCGTCCGAGACACCATGCATGGCCGAACGCCACGCCGGCGAGAGGGACGGCGAGGGCAACGGAAAGTCCCTGCTGTTCACCACGGACTT
>CAITQY010000501.1 GCA_903894655.1 uncultured Gemmatimonadota bacterium | reverse complement strand
GCGTGCCGCCCAAGCTGGCGAGCAGCACGATGCGCCAGTTGGCCGCGTTGATGCGATCGGGCGCGGAGTGGTGAAC
Organism: uncultured Gemmatimonadota bacterium; assembly: GCA_903894655.1. Lineage (GTDB taxonomy): Bacteria > Gemmatimonadota > Gemmatimonadetes > Gemmatimonadales > Gemmatimonadaceae > Gemmatimonas. The sequence goes on along the minus strand of CAITQY010000501.1, from coordinate 9,121 downwards.
CGCAGGGGTCGAGGCCATGGTTGTCGCCACGTATCCTGAAAGTTGGATCGCCGTCGGTCGTCGACGGCGGTTGCCGACGGCGGTGGCCGACGGCGGCTGATCGATCACGGCGCGACCGTCCCACCACGGGAATCGGGATGCCGATGGTGAGCATAGTCTAGCACCGGCGTCTTCCGGCTCCTAGCGCGCGTTGCCCCGGCGTCCAACGCGGACGACGCGGACAACGCGACATCATCGGAGCGTGCGTGGGCGGCGGTCACGCGGTATAACTGTCGTTAACGCATTTCCCGCGCTGTCACGAGCATTCGGCCACGCCAACGACCTTCATGAAAGACGTCCTCAGACTGTTCTTACCCAAAGCGACCAACATCACGCTGGCTGAAAAATTCCGAGCCGGAGGTGCCGGCGGCGTCGCCGTACTGGGGCTCGGGCTGCTGATCCGGTTCATCCCACACGGGCAGGTCCCCCTGCTCGTGGTGGTGTCGATGGCGGCATCGACCCTCCTGCTCTTCGCCGTGCCCGACAGCCCGATGGCGCAACCGTGGAATCTGGTGATCGGGCACGCGATCTCAGCGCTCACTGGATGGTGCGTTGCGTATCTGGTCAACGATGTGGTCGTCGCGTCCGCGATCGCGGTCGGCGTGGCCATCCTGTTCATGCACCTGCTCGACGCCCTGCATCCGCCCGGCGCGGCGACTGCACTGAGTTTGGTGTTGAGCGGCACGCAGTTCCGGGCGATGGGCGGCGCGGCGGTGATCACCATCGTAATGGTGAATGTGTTCGCGATGTTGGCGCTCGCGCTGCTCATCAACAATCTCTTGCCCGGCCGCCGCTATCCCACGCCTCATCCTCCAACGGTGCGCACGCCACACCAGCCGACAATCGGAATCGTGGCCAGCGACATTCACCAGGCATTGAAAGACATGGACAGCGTCATCGACGCCAGCGAAGACGATCTGCTGGAGATTTATGAGCGCGCCGAGCACCATGCCCGACAGCGCACCGCCGCCACACCCAATGCACGCGGATAACGACGCCGCTGAAACTGCACGTATCGGCGCATCCAGTGTGCGCAGAATTTCTCTGTTCCCGTGCTGTAACACGTCGCCACAATTTGGTCGTGCAGCACACGCACACGCGTCTCGCCGATAGCCGTATTGCCCTTGACGCAACGGGCGCATTTTTGTTTTCTTGACCGTTCGATATGGATGCTGCCGGTGGTCAGGATGCCTCCTAGGTGACTGGGTGACGCGAACAGGGACACCGCCTGTCGTGCATTCCCACACGCGTTTTTTTGATGTTTTCGCTTGGGAGTTTTTCATGTTGTCTCGCCATCTCACCCGTACGGCGTCGTACAGTGCCATCCTGCTCATCGCCGCGTCGGTCAGCGCCTGCCGTGATGAAGCACCGATGGAGCCCGTTGCAATCTCCGCGCACGGTGCGCAACACACGGCTGCGCCGGAGCGCGGCCTGTTGGCCACGCTGACCGCATTCGTCGGCCGGGTGCTGGATACGCCGCTCGGGGCACAGCCGCGCATCACGCCGTCGCTCCGCATTGCGTCCCCCAGCTCCAGCGGACGCGTGGTGGCCAATCAGCCCGTCACCATTCGCGTGCGCTACGAAAACTTTGACAATCGGCCAGAGCTCCGTACAGCGCCAGCTGACGTCTCGCTCGGTTCACTGCCTCAGGTGCTCACCGACGGCTACGTGCAGGGGCACGTGCACGGGTATCTCCAGCGCATCGACGACGACGACAATTTTCCCGACGTCAACGCGACCTCGTTCTGCGTACTCACGCGTGTCGTCACGCGCGTCGGCTACAACGGCGTGGCCGAAGGGGAATGCCCGGCCGTACCGGCCGGCAAGTATCGGCTCAGCGTAGAGTTTCAGACCAATAGCCACACCGCCATCCTCAAGGACGGCCCACGCGCCACGCCGACCTCGGACATCGCGATGGTCCGCGTTCGGTAGGGCAGCGGACGGATGACCGGCGCCCCAGGGTAACCTTGGGGCGCAAACCCGCGTTGAGCGCGCGCGGCACACTCCCCGTGGTGTACCTTCCACGTCCACGGGCAGGGCCGTGCTCCGCTCCGCAGGGATCGAGCGCCGGCGGCTCCGCCGCCCATTTCCCGCTCGGAGATCAGAATGAGTTTCAATACATCACGTCTCGGCGGGACGCTCATCGTCCGCGCCGACGGCCGCATCGACAGCCGGAATGCGGGGGAGCTTGAGGCGTGCCTCCCCTCCGCCGATGAAACCCGCTCGAATGTGCTGATCGACCTGCAGAGCGTGGACTACATGAGCAGCGCGGGCCTCCGTGTGTTGCTCCAGGCGCTCAAGGAGCGGCAGGCGGTCGGCCGACGGCTGAGTTGCTGCGGCGTTCAGCCGTCGATTCGCCAAGTGTTCGACATCTCGGGGTTGAGCACGCATCTCGAGTTGCACGACTCACAGGACGCGTATTTCGCACGCGCGGTACAGGTCGCCAAGGAAGTGTCAGAGCCGGCGTCGCTGCAGCAGCGTAACAAGGAGGCGGTGCTGCAGTTTCTCATGGCGATCCAGTTTCAGCGGTTCGCCGAGCTGTCGGCGGTAACGGTCGACGGCATGACGACCACGCACACGCACAGCCTGAACACGCAACAGGGCGGACACGAATTTTCATCGTCAGCGGAATACAGCGACTATTTGAAGCAGCTGAACGCGACCAAGGATATCGAGATCGTGGTCCAGTCGATGCTCGCCGAGGGTGATATGGTGGCCGTGCACAACCTGTCGACCCACAGCTACACGGATGGGCGGTCGATGACGACGCCGTACATGTCGTTCTATCGCCTGCACGACGGCAAGATCGTGGAGGCCAGTCATGTGTACGATCGTCTTCACGAGCAGTCGCAGCTGACCTGAGTCGCGGCCCGGTGGGGACTCCGCGCGGCGCCGACGGTCCCAAGGGGTTGGACCTGGTGGGCGGTGCATCGCTGGTGGCCGTGATGCTGTTGCTGGCGTTCAATCAGCTGCTCATCAAGCGAACCAACGTGGGATTACAGCCGGTGTTCGCGGCCGGACTCCGCTCGGCGGTGGCCACAGTGTGCGTCGGGCTGTGGCTCTGGCGGCGCGGGCGACTCACGGGGATCACCCGAGCGGTCGCGCTGGAGGGGACGCTGATGGGCGTGGTTTTCGCGGGCCAGTTCCTGTGCCTGTTTCTCGCCCTCGATCTCACGTCGGTCAGCCACGCCTCGATCATCTTTTATTCGATGCCGGTGTGGCTGGCGTTCATGTCGCATGTCTGGCTGCCGGGCGATCGGATGACGCGCACCAAGGGCGTCGGTCTGGCGATGGCGTTCGCCGGCACGGTGGTGGCGCTGCTCACGCGCGGTGATGCGGACGCCGGCGCCAGCATCGCGGGTGACCTGCTCGCGCTCGGCGCCGCGCTCGGTTGGGCCGCGCAGACGGTCATCGCGCGTCGGCCAGTGATGGCGGAGGCGGGTGCGGAACAGCAGCTGTTCTGGATGGTCCTCGTGTCGGCGCCGATACTGCTGCTGGTCTCGCCGGCGTTCGGCCCGCTCGTTCGCGCGCTGCAGCCTATACATATCGTTGCCGTGCTCTTTCAAGGCGCGGTGGTCGTCTCCGGCGGTTTCATCGCGTTTTTGTGGCTGCTGTCGGTGTACGCACCCACCACGGTAGCCAGCTTTTCCTTTCTCACGCCGATCTTCGGCCTGGCCATCGGTCGGCTGCTCCTGAGCGAACCGCTCAGCGCACGGATCGTGATCGCGTGTCTCCTCGTGGGCGCCGGCATTCTCCTCATCAACTATCGCCCAAAGGCCACGGTGCTCGTGGCGTAGGCAGATTCATAGGCACCATGCGTCCACTCCCCCGTGAATGCGACCGATGCATCAGGTCGTGCGTTCACGGGGGAGTTTTTTGCGCGACGATGCGGAGTGCCCGGTGGTGAGATCAGCGCTGCCAGTGCGCGAGCGTGGCGGCGGCGAAGTCCGCATAGCTGCGCGGGGGACGACCGAGAAGGCGCGTCATCTGCTCGACATCGTGCGCGGTGCCCAGCATGCCGTCGGACTGGAAGCGGTCGAGCATGAGGCGCATGTCCATCGCCATCCAGCCCGGTCCGTGATGGGCCAGTCGCTGTTCGAAGGCCGCGGTATCACCGCCGGTGTAGTGCACGGGCGTGTTCAGCAGGGTGGACCAGATGCCGGCGACGCTGGCGCCGGTGAGCGCCTCGGGGCCCACGATATTGATGACCTCGCGCGGCAGCAGGTCGTCGCTCCGCTCGCGTTGCAGCAGCGCGCCGGCGGCGATCTCCGCGATGTCACCCGCGTCGACCATCGACACGCCGCGGTCGCCGATCGGGAACGGATAGAGTCCCGGCCCCATGAGCGCATCCTTGAAGTACGCCGCGTCGTTCTGCATGAAGCAATTCGGGCGCAGGATGGTGGCCGCCATGTCATACTGCTCGATCATGCGTTCGATGGTGTACTTCGCCGCGAAGTGTGGCACGTTGGTGCAGCGGTCGCTGTTGAACACCGACAGGTACACCACACGCTGAATACCCGCCTCGTGGGCGAGGTTGAGCGTGAGCATGGACTGCGTGAGTTCCTGCGGCACCACGGCGTTGAGCAGAAAGAGCGTGCGCACACCGGTGAGCGCGGCGCGCATGGAGGCCACGTCCAGCAGATCGCCGGCAACCGGCACGACGCCGGCGGGAAAGGATGCCTTGGTGGGATCGCGGGTGAGCGCCCGCACCTCGACGCCCTGGTCCGACAGATGCCGCAGCAGCGGCGCGCCCACGGTGCCGGTGGCACCAGTCACGAGAATGGCCATGCAAGAACTCCGGGTAAGCGTGTGCGCCGCGGTCGGCGTGATGGTCGGTGACCCGACCTCGCCGGTGCAATGTCAGCGCTGCAAAACCGGCGTACAATTGGGTAAAATGAGACCTACTGTCTCATAAATGGAACGATGATGAACCTCGACGATCTGTCCGACTTTGTCCTGGTGGCCGCGCACGGGGGCTTCGCGAAGGCCAGCCGCGCGAGTGGGCGACCGAAGGCGACCCTGTCCCGCAACGTGATGGGGCTCGAGGCCAGTCTGGGTGCGCGCCTGTTCGAGCGCGGTCCCCGGTCGGTCCGCCTGACCGAAGAAGGGGAGCTGCTGTTTGCGCGCACGGCGGGGTTGTTGAGTGACATCGCCGAGTCGGCCGACATGGTGCGGGACGTGGGGGCACGCCCTCGTGGGCCATTGCGGGTGAATGTTCCGACACTCTTCGGTCATATGCTGATGGGGCGCCTCGCGGCGCAGTTCAGTGCGGCCTACCCTGAGGTGACGCTCACCGTGACCACCGAGGATCGTGCGGTGGATCTGGTGCGCGAGGGGTACGACGCGGTGGTCCGCGTGAATCCCAAGCCGGACTCCGCGTTGGTGGGGCGCTGTTTCGTGCGCGACCAGCTGTTGATCGTGGCGGCGCCGTCGTTTCCCGCGCCGTCGTGGGCGCTCGGCGTCACACACGCGGCGCCGGTGCCGGTGGTGGTGAGAAACGGCGCGAAGCCATCCGCGATCTGGCCGATCGCCGGGGACGCCGCCCACCACATCCACACGCGGCCGGTACTGGCGCTGCCGACGCTCACCATGATGCGCGATGCGGTGCTGACCGGGATCGGGGCGGCCAAGCTGCCGCGCCTGCTCGTAGCCGATGATCTCGCGACGGGCCGGCTGGTGTGTTGGGGGCCGTCCACCGATCCCAGTACCGAACTCTGGGTGCTACACCCGTCCACGCGCCATGCGAGTGCGCGCGTGAAGGTGTTTATGCGGTTTTTGAAGGACGCGTTTCCGGGCGAGTGGCTGTGATGGGGGCAGACCCGGGAGTTACGGCAGCCCCAAATAGATCCACACCGGTTCCAGCGCCGGCGCCCCCGACGCGGTGCGCGGCGTGGCCGCGTCCACTACGGTGGCGCCATGATACGATCCGGCCAGGAGAGGAACGCTGCGCGTGGTGAGCTGGTGGCTATTGCCAAAAGGTGCGGTGGCGCCGTCGATCGTGGTCACTGCGCCAAGGGCCTCCAGCCCCAGCGCACGCCAGTTGGCGCGCGCCTGCGCCACGGGGACGAGCTGGTCCTGCTCGTGAATGAACGCATACTGCCGGCTGGCCAACGTCACGTTTGGCCGACTGAGCCACGTGGCGGGTGCATTGGCCACCTGACGCCAATCGGCCGGTGAGGAGAAGTACACGGCGCGGTCCAGCGCGACGAGTTTTGCCAGCACCCCGACATGGCCTCCGCCTTGCGAGTGCCCGGCCAGCGTGACGCGCGACCAGTCCACGGTGCCATTGACCAGATATTGTCCCCAGCCTTCAGTGGGGAACTGGGTCTGCAGATACTGCAGCAGCTTTCCCAGACGATTCACGATGGCGTTCGCCGACGTGACCTGAATCCGGAGGCTCGTGTTGAGGCCGGTAATGACTTCTCGGCGCACATCCCAGAAGCAGTCGGGATCGACGTCGTCGGCACAGAGCACGCCAACGGCCGTCGGATTGGGATAGGTGAGCCCGACGGCGTGATAGCCTCGCGTGGCGGCGGTGCCGAGGACGAGCTGCTGCATCGTGGGAACGGCACCGGTGCCCGGGAGGAAGACGAACAGCTTGCCGCGAGCGGTTGTCGCGGCGCTGGGGTTCACGGCCACGTGCGGAGCATTGCCCGTATCGATGCCGGCATCGGTGGCCGACGGGAGGATCTGACGGACCACTGAGGGTGGCCGTTCCGCTGGCGATGTCGGCGGTGCGGTTGGTACGCTGCCGGACGACCCCGTGCCGCAGCCCACGAGCAGGAGGCCCAACACGTATGGTGTGACCCGCCTGATGACGTGCATATGTTCCTCGCGGTGTGGGACCCTCGACGCTGTGCCGCCCGCTGTCGCCGGTGCTCATGCGCCGATCACGTGACGCGGGTTGCCGCCGTTGTCATTCCCCGGTAGCATCGGAAATTCCCTGCCGGCAGCGACCGGCGCCATCCCCTTTCCTCTGGTGCCACCATGCAGGTTCCGCTGACTCCCATGGACTTCGCCCGTCGTGCGCGTGCGCTGTACGGCGACCGCGAGGCCGTGGTGGACGGCGATCAGCGCTGGACGTACAGCGAGTTTCTGGATCGCTGCGACCGATGGTCGCATGCGCTGCAGCGACTGGGGGTGGCCCCGGCCGATCATGTGGCGTACATCGCGCCCAACACGCACGCGCATCTGGAGGGCTATTACGCCGTGCCGCAGGTGGGTGCCGCGATCGTGCCGCTGAATTACCGGCTGCTTCCGGCCGACTGGGTGTACATGGTGAACCACTCGGGGAGTCGCGTGCTGTGCGTACACGCCGACTTTCTCGATCTTGTGGACAGCGTGCGCCACGAGATGACGACGGTGGAGCACTTCGTGGCGCTGGAAGGCGGCGGTGACGGGTGGCTGGACTACGAGGCGCTACTGGCGTCGTCATCGCCCGCGTTTGTGCGGCCGGTCGTGGCCGAAGGCGATCTGCTCGCGATCAACTACACCAGCGGTACCACGGCCCAACCGAAAGGCGTGATGATCACGCACCGGAACGCGTGGGTGAATGCGGTGGGCACACTGGTGCATCATCCCATGACGTGCGCCGATCGATACCTATGGACCCTACCGATGTTTCACGCGAATGGGTGGACGTTCGTGTGGATCGTGACCGCTGTGGGTGGTACGCACGTGTGCGCGCGCAAGGTGGATGCGCCCACGGTGTTCCAGCTGCTGGCGGAGGAACGCGGCACGATGTTGTGCGCCGCGCCGACGGTGCTGATCATGATTGCCAATGCTCCGGCGGCGTTGCGCGTGCAGGCACCGCGCGGCGTGCGGGTGCTCACGGCCGGTGCGGCCCCGGCGGCGCACACGATCGAGCGGGTCGAAGAGGAACTCGGGTGGACGATCACGCACGTGTATGGCCTCACCGAAGTGTCGCCACTGATCAGCGTGAGCGAGCCGCGTCCGGAACATGCGGGGCTTCCAGCGGCCGAGCGCGCGACGCTCAAGGCACGGCAGGGGGTGGAGCTGATCACGTCGGGTGAACTGCGCGTGATCGACGAGCACGGCGAGCCCGTACCGCGCGACGGCGTGACCGTGGGGGAGATCGTAGTGCGCGGCAACGTGGTGATGGACGGCTACTACCGCGACCCCGAGGCCACCGCGCGCGCGATGATGGGTGGCTGGTTTCATTCCGGAGACGCGGCGGTGGTGCACCCCGACGGCTACATGGAAATCCGCGACCGCATCAAGGATGTCATCATCAGCGGCGGCGAGAATATCTCATCGGTGGAGATCGAAGGCGTGTTGCTCCGGCATCCGGCGGTGCAGGAGGTGGCCGTGGTGGGGCTGCCGCACGCGCAGTGGGGCGAGGCGCCCCACGCGTTCGTGGTGCGCAAGCCCAACGCGACGCTGACTGCAGACGAGCTCCAGGCGTTCGCGCGCGAGCGCCTGGCTGGCTTCAAGATGCCCAAGGGCGTCACGTTCATTGATGAGCTCCCGAAGACCGCCACCGGCAAGATCCAGAAGTACGTGCTGCGTGGCGGTCGCGGCGCGGTGGCGGTGCAATAGGTCGAAGCGCGCGCGATTACGACCCTCGGGTGTCCAGTCCGGCCACGAACGCGGAGAACCCGTCGGCCTCGTGCTCCAGGCTGCGTGCCGCTGCGATGGCCTGCAGCGCATGGATTTCGTGGTCGAGAAAACGCCCATCGGTCACCGCCGAGAACGCCGCGGCGTCGTCGTGCACACGGGTCGCCGCGTCGGGGAGCGCATCAGGTCCCGCCAGACGAAACGAGGCGGGCGACTGCGGCCCGTACAAGAGGGCGCGCGCCAACGTGGGCCATTGCTGCAGGTCGGGCTCGATGCCCGCCTCGCGCGCGAACAACCGTGCGATGATGTGACTCCGTACCACCAGCGGCCGGTCACGGATCGCCTGCGCCGCGGCGACGCCGGCCTCCATGTCGGAGCGCGACGGGGCCGCGTGCACGCCCCCCCACGTATACGCAATCCACCGGGCCTGATTCTCGATCGTGGAGAAGAACGGGCCCCCGTGTTCGTACAACCCCGCGCAGGCGAAGCCATCGAGGTCGGGGTG
>CAITQY010000500.1 GCA_903894655.1 uncultured Gemmatimonadota bacterium | reverse complement strand
GGCTGGAAGAGGCAGAGAGTCATCCCTGCCTCTGCTTCGCAGCGGTTCACCATGCCAGCATACCCCCATGGCGGCGCAAGCAGCCCTTAGAACCGGAAGCTGGAGCTGACTTCGAAGACGGCGGCGACGATCGCGAAGGCGATGAAGGCGACGAACGAGAAGGCGGCGACGAGGACCGAGGCCGAAATGGTCTGCGAGATGGTGCCGAGCCAGCGGTCGAGCTCGGCGCGATACGAACGGGAGATATCGCGCAGGCCGGGCGCGAGGTTTCCGGTCTGTTCGGCGACCGCGACGCGGTCGAGGAGCAGGCGGGGGAAGTAGCCCGTGCGCCCGAGCGCCTTGGAGAGGCTGTCGCCTTCGAGGACGCGGTCGGTGGCTTCGCGGAGCTGCTGGCGCAGGGCGCGGTTCGGGGCGGTCTTCTCGGCGAGGCGGAGCGCCTCGGCGGTCGTGATGCCGTTCTCGAGGAGCACCGCGAGCGTGTGGCAGAAGTTGAGGACCGAGACGCGCATCACGAAGGAGCCGGCGAGGGGCACCTTGAGCAGCAGCGCATCGGAAGCGATCTTGCCTTCCTCCGTCTTACGCCAGCGCGCGACCCCGATGGCCGTGAGGATGGCCGCGACCAGGAAGATCGGGCCGACGACCACGAAGACGTCGGCGAAGGTCATGAGCAGCTTGGTGGACAGCGGGAGCTTGCCGCCGAGGGAAGTGAGCAGCGTCTGCAGGCGCGGCAGCAGGAAGAGCACGAAGAAGATGACGACGCCGACGGCGATGACGCAGATGAAGAGCGGGTAGGCCATCGCGCTGATGAGCTTGCGCTTGAACTCCTTCTGCTCGGTGAAGTGCGCGATCAGGCGCTCGAGGACGTCGCGGATGTTGCCCGTGGCTTCGCCGGCGGCGATGAGGTTGAGCGTCTGCCCGTCGAAGACCTTCGGGTAGCCGCCCATCGCGACGGACAGGCTCTGGCCTTCGCCGAGCTTGGACCAGATGCCGGCGCAGAGGACGCGGAGGCGGGATTTCTGAAGACGGAGGGCGAGGAGGCGGAGCGCTTCGCCGGCGGACATCCCGGAGCGGACGAGGTCGGCCATCGACTCCAGGAAAGGCAGGCACTCGGCTTCGGTCGGCTCGAGTTCCTTGTCGGACGGGCCGCCTTCGCGGACGGCTTCCTTGGCGCGGACGGCGGCGCCGGCTTCCTCGACCTTCAGCGGCTTGAGGCCGCGGGCCTGGAGCTTACGGAGCGCATCGCGACGCGTCTGCGTTTCGACGGTGCCTTCGGTCACGGCGCCCGAAGCGTCGCGCGCGCTGTAGTTGAAGACGGCCATCGCAGGTCTATTCGTTCGAGCTCAGGTTACGCACCAGCTCGTCGATGGTCGTGAGACCGGCGGCGACCTTGAGCCAGCCGGCCTTGGCGAGGGGGCGCATGCCCTGCTCGATGGCTTTCTCGGTGAGCTCGCGGTTGGAGACGCGGCCGACGATGAGGTCGTGCAGCGGCTTCGGGTGGAAGATCTCGAAGACGCCGACGCGGCCGCGGTAGCCGGTGTTGCGGCACTTGCGGCAGCCGACCGGCTGGCGGAGGGTCTTGATTCCCGCCAGTTCCGGGGCGCCCATGCCAAGGGCCTCGAGGGCCGGCAGGATGCGGGCGGGGTCGACGGGGACGTCCTTGGCGCAGTCCGGGCAGAGGCGGCGCACGAGGCGCTGCGCGATGACGAGCTCGACGGCGGAGGCGACGAGGAAGGGCTCGACGCCCATGTCGACGAGACGGGTGATGGCGCCGGGCGCGTCGTTGGTGTGGAGCGTGGAGAAGACCAGGTGGCCCGTGAGCGAGGCGCGGATGGAGATCTCGGCGGTCTCCAAGTCGCGGATTTCACCGACCATGATGACGTCGGGGTCCTGGCGCAGCGTGCTGCGGAGGGCGTTGGCGAACGTCAGGCCGATCTCGGCCTTGGTCTGCACCTGGTTGGCGCCGGGCACCTCGTACTCGATTGGGTCCTCGATGGTGACGATACGCAGCTC
>CAITQY010000499.1 GCA_903894655.1 uncultured Gemmatimonadota bacterium | reverse complement strand
GGAAAAAACACGGATAAGATGAACGGCGCTTTTTATCTTATCCGTGTTTTTTCCGTGGGATCCGTTGTCATCCGTGTTCTGGCTGTTGCCGTTCCTGTTCGCTGATTCCTAGAACCGATAGATCGCCGCAATCCCGGTAATCGACGGCATGCGGTCGCGCGGCACCATGACCACGTCGCCGCCCATACGCAGCACGATCTCCGCGAGATCATCGAGAATATCGTCCACGTGCGGATCGGCCAAATCACCATGTGCCACATGTGCCGTTGTGCGGTCCACGCGTCCCGGCACGACCTGATCGTCGTCCACCAACAGCGTACGCACACGACCGCCGAGTGCGGCCATGGCCACCTCAGAGAGCGCGTCGGATGCGAGGCCGCGCGGAAGACCGGCGCCGTACTCTTCCATTAAGCCCTGCAGACGCGCCGTGTAGCGCGGCTCGACGATCGCCCAAGCCTTCTGTCGGAGCTCTTCAGGCGAAAACGCATCGGGATTGCCGGCGATCGCCTCGGGAAGCAACAGCGCATTGTGGCTCACCTCGCGAAAGAGCGCGTGATGCTCCGGCAGCGCGGCTAACACCATCGGCAGACCCGCGTGCTTGGCGTGATGCTCAATGATCGCGCGGTCCACCACCCGAAAGAATCGCTCGGTGTCCTTCTCGATCTCGTCTTTTCGCGAACCAGATCCCGCGTGCATCGCGGCGTGCACGTCGGTCACCTCCTCGCCGAGCGCATCGATGAGTGTGCGTGGAACGCCCGCGTGCAAGATCACTTCATCGACGGCGTCACGGTTGCCCTGAAACAGGCGTACATGTTCGCGCGTGATCGCGAGCAACTGAAACCGGTCAGCCGATTGCAACACCCGTAGCAGCGGCTTGATATGAAACGAGTCGGCGACGATCGCGCGCTCGGGTACCGTGCGTTGAAGCTTGTAGACCTTGTAGAAATCCGCGTGCAAAAACACCGCGACCCCGTCGAACGCATGTGCCCAGAACCGATCGCTGTCGGCCAGGGCGTGGAGCGGCGCCGTAAACGCCTCCCGCTCAGCCGCTCCCATCACGTCGGACAACGAAAGCTCCGCCTGCCGTAGCAAATTGCGGAAACGCACCGCGTCCTGCTGCGACTCGGGAAACCGACGACCGGTCGGGAGGTAGATCGACACGCAGGGACCCGTGCGATCCACCAGCAGTTCCGGGAAATGCTCTACCGTTGGCGTCATCGTCGTCATAGCGACGCCCCCTGGTCAACGGCGGCACGTTCGTACGAATCGAATCCCTCGCGCAGGCGCAGCGTGAGCAGGCGCAGCTCGCGCAGCCGCAGCTTAGCCAGTCGCTCGTTGAGGACCCGCACCGGCTTCTCGCGCGCTCCGAGGGTGCACTCCTTATTGGAGGCGCCGGACCTATCCGCGTTCATATCGCGGACGTGGACGTCGATCATGAGCATGTTCTCTCGCTGTCAGGGGGAAGCCGATGAGGAGTGCACGCCTTATGTCGCACCAGCGGGTCTGCCCGGTCAGGCGTAGACTCTAGTAGCAACGGTCCACGTTCTACCCCACAGTCCCCTCAGTGACTCCGCCATATGCCGATCTCGAACACTCTGCGGTATGCCGCCATTGGATGCGTCGCCGCACCGGCCTTTCTCAGCGCACAGGGCCGAAAGCCGGTTACCGATGAAGCCGCCGTGATGGCCAACGCAAAGGCCATCCACACGGCTGTGTTATCCATCGACACACACGTGGATATCGCACCAACCAACTTCACCGCCAGCGGCCCCAACTACACGCAGAAACTGCCACGCACGCAGGTCGATCTCGCCAAGATGGAGGAAGGCGGACTCGGCGGGGCGTTTCTCGTGGTGTATGTGGGACAGTCCCCGAAGCTCGACACCGAGGGTTTCGCCAGCGCCAACGCACAAGCACTCGAGAAGTTCGACGCGATTCACCGTCTCACCGAAGAGCTCGCCCCGACCCGCTCCGAAATCGCGTACACGGCCGCTGACGCGCGTCGTATTCATGCCGCCGGAAAGCGCGTGATCTTCATCGGAGTCGAGAACGGCTTTCCGATCGGCGCCGACCTCACGAACGTCAAGAAGTTCTTCGATCGCGGCGGTCGCTACATGTCGCTGGCGCACAACGGACACAGCCAGCTCTCCGACTCCAACACCGGAGAGCGCGACGGCGTGTGGCTGCACAACGGCCTCAGCCCACTCGGCAAGGAAGTCATTGTCGAGATGAACCGCCTCGGTATGATGATCGACGTGTCGCACCCGTCGAAACAGTCGATGCTACAAACGATCGCCATCTCGAAGGCGCCGATCATCGCGTCGCATTCCGGTGTGCGCGCGATCTGCAATCACAGCCGCAACATGGACGACGAGCAGCTACAGGCGCTCAAGAAGAATGGCGGCGTCATCCAGCTCGTCGCCTTCAATGCCTACGTAAAGTGCGATCCCACGCGCGATCTACCGCGTGAACAGGCCCGCGCCGCCGCGATGACGGAGCTCCGCGCCGAGTTCAGCATCACGGCCACCGATCGCCGCGAACAGCAGGCGCAAATTCAGGCGCTCGTGGACGAGAAGCGCAACGCGTATCTCGCGAAGCAGGAAGACATCACGGCACGCCGCTATCCGTCGGATCCGCCGGCCAACGTGAAAGACTACGTGAACCATATCGACTACGTGGTGAAGCTCATCGGCATCGACCACGTGGGCGTCAGCTCCGACTTCGACGGCGGTGGCGGCGTGGACGGCTGGCGCAATGCGTCGGAATCGTTGAACGTCACGGCGGAACTCGTGCGCCGCGGCTATTCGAAGAGCGAGATCGCGAAAATCTGGGGTGGGAATTTGCTGCGGGTGATGGAGCGGGCGGCCGCCGTGTCAAAGCGCTGAACTGGCCGTCACGTGGGTTCTGAGTGGTGAGTTAAAGTCTGGAGTTCTGGGTTGGAAAACGCACGACCCGAAACTTCAACTCACCACTCGAAACTCACAGCAATCCGTCAGACCGCTCCCCCACGGCCGTCACCCCAGCAGCAGCTGCAGCTCCTCTCTCCCCACGCCCGCCAGTCCGCCCTTGTCCTCGCTGAGAATGGCGTCGGCCAGCGCCCGCTTGCTGGCCTGCAGCTCGAGGATCTTCGACTCGATCGTGTCCCGCGCCACGACACGCGTGGCAATGACCTGACTGGTCTGGCCAATGCGATGTGCCCGGTCAATGGCCTGCGCTTCTACCGCCGGATTCCACCACGGATCGAGGAGATACACGTACTC
>CAITQY010000498.1 GCA_903894655.1 uncultured Gemmatimonadota bacterium | reverse complement strand
GTGATGGCGCATCCTAGCGCCGGAAGGCATACTGCAGCTTCACCAGCAGCTGATTGGAAGCAAATCCCCAGTTCCGCGGGACACGCATGGTCGGATCGGCCTGCAGCCCCGTACCGTACGGCAGCCCGGTGTCGCCGTTGATGTCATGACGCAGGTTGTGGTTGTACACGATGAACAGGTCACCCAGCGGGGAGAAGGTCCAGCGGATACGCGTGTTGGCGCCGAAGGTGTCGCTCTGATTGTCGTACTGCGCGTAGCTGTTCAGCTGCAAATTTGGCGACACATTGATGCGCACGCGGGTGCCCACCAAGTCCTGCGTGAAGCCGCCTTCGCGCAGCCGCCCGATGTTACGCGTGCCATTCACTTCGACGTTGATCAGCGAGGACGGCTTCCACGCGGTCGTCACCGTGATTTCGTCGAGCGTGCCGGTATAGAACGACCCGAACCACCAGGTGGCCTGCCCGCTGAAGCGACGCTTGGCGGCCAAGCCGCCCTCCACCCGATAGCGATACCAGTGATATGCACCTACGGGAATCGTGACGCCAGGCGCGATCGTGAACGGCGCGGCCAGGCGCTCACCCGTGGGATTGAAATTGAGCTCAAACCGGTCGCCGCTCTCCAACCGCCAGTTCACCGGCGCCATGAAGATGCGATAGCTCTCCCACTTTCCGTTCAAGTCCGTCACGACGCGCGGCTGAAACTCGTTGACCATCTGCCGCACGCGCAACCCGGCGACCCGCCCGCGCGGCCGCGGCACGAAGTTGCTGGTGAACGTGATGATCTGGGCAGCCGTGCGTGGTACGAACCCGAGTGAGGGATCGAAGCCGTCGCCGATGCGCTTGTACGTGGCCGAGATCTGCCAGAGGTCGTTGGGATAGTCGATCTTGCCCCCCCACGCCGTCTTCTCGCCGGTGAGCCCTGCCCGATCGGTCTGCAGCCCCCACACGCCCATCAGCAGATTCTTGTTGCCGTGAAAGCGCGACGTCTGATACGTGGCATCGAGGCCGGCCATCCAACTGTCGGCACGTCCGGTGGGATCACCAAGCGTGCCGATCATGCCGACGGTGGATTCACGGCCGAGATTCTGCTTGTAACGCAGCACGCCGAGCGTGTTCGCCGTTACCGCTGCGCCGTCGATCTCGCCGGTACGCAACGCGATAGCCCCCACGTTGGCGCCGCTGGCGCGTCCAGTGACTTTCACCCCACCGCGAATGGGTACTTCGTTGCCATTCAGCAAGCCAATGCGGCGGCTGAAGAACGGCCGCACGTCGTCGCCCAGACTGAGACCGAAATCGAAGATGTCGGCCCCCTGCAGGAAGAACGTGCGCTTCTCGGGAAACACGATCGGAAAGCGCGTGAGATTCGTGCGCCGCGTGTCGACTTCGGTTTCCGCGAAGTCCGTGTTGACCGTGAGTGCGGCCAACGTGCTCGCACCAAGCGTCTGCGTGACATCGAGACTCATGTCACGGGCATCGCGACGCGGCGCCCTCGGCGACGGCACACCGGAACTCCCCATGAGCGACGGACGGACGCTGAGGCCGAGCCCGAGCGCGAACGCCGGCAGGTCGGTGAGGCGGCCGGCACGAAACGTCTGTGTGATCTTGAAGTCGCGCACCGGACTCGCCCAGCGGTCGTTCTCCAGCAGCCGCTGCACCCGACGCTGCACGTTGAAGCCCCACGTGGTGAGGCCGCTGGCAAATTGCAGGCTGCGAACCGGGATCACGATCTCGGCCGACCACCCCGCTGCCGTACGCACCGTCGCCGCGTCCCACACCGCGTCCCAGTTGGCATTCTCGCCGTCGCCCGCGATCAAAGCATCATAGCGCGCGCCATGCGGATTCACCGCGAACACGTACCCCGAGCGACCGTCGAGATAGGTATCGAGCACGATCTTGATGTGATCTTCGTTGGCGAGCGAGTTGTCGCGCTCGCGGGCAAAGCTCACGATGCCGTCAGGATTCGGATCATCGGCCCGCACCCCGATCACAATCCGGTCGGCGTCGCGTAGCACGCGTATCACGGTGCGTCCCGCCGGCGCGCGGCCGGCCACCGGTTCAATCTCGGTGAGCGCGCCGATGGAGTCGGCCGTCGCCCACATCGCTTCATCCATGCGTCCATCGAGGCGGAAACCACTCGTGAGTGGTGCCGATCGCAGCACCGGCGACGACTGCGCCTGAAGCGAGTCCGCCGCGAGCAGCCCGGCGATCATGGCACCGACGACCACGTGCTTCCCAACAATAATGGAGCAGATGCGCATGCGCTCGTGAGCAGAGAGATGGCTACGAGGCGTCCGGCCTCCCGCCGGTGCGCAGGAACTCGGCGAACTCCTCGGGCAGCCCCGCGTCGATTACCGGCCGCGAGCCGCCTCCACATCATACGCCACACGCACGAACTCCACACGGGGTTGAGCCGCTCCGAGTTCGAGCCGCACATAGCCGCCGCGCACGAAGCCAGCACTCACGGCGTATAATCGACCTTCCCCGATCGAGTTTCCAATGCCGGAGACCGGGGTGCTCGCTGACATCACCACGTATACGGAGGACCGACATGATGCGACGTCTGGGAGTTGTGCTCATACTGTTGTGCGGCGATGCCGCAGCCGTTCGCGCGCAGGCGCCGCGCGTGCACGATCTTCCGCTCCGCCCCGAAACCATCCATTGGGGCTACTACGACGCAAAGCTTCCCGCCGCACTCCGCGTCGCGTCGGGCGATCAGGTGCGCGTGGAAACGATGATCGCCGGTGGATTGCAGCGGCTGCGTTTAGCGGGCGTTCCGGATTCGGACATCCCCGAGTCGTTGAAGGCGGTGGAGCAGCGCGTGACCGAGCGCGGCCCAGGCGCGCACCCGATGAGCGGTCCGATCTTCGTCGAAGGGGCGCAGCCCGGCGACGTGCTCGCGGTTCGTATCCTCGCCATCGACTACCTCCACCACTTCGGCGTCAACGCCTTCAGCCCGGGGAGCGGCGTTTTGGCCGACGAGTATCCGTATGCCGGGCTGAAGCTCCTGCGTTGGTCGGCGGGGGCGACGAGTGTCCAGTTCGCGCCCGGTATCGTGCTGCCGCTCGCGCCATTTTTTGGTTCGATCGGTGTCGCGCCGTCGCCCCTCACCGGTCGCATCTCGAGCCGGCCCCCCGGCTACCACGGTGGCAATCTCGACAACAAGGATCTCGTGGTGGGGTCCATCCTCTATCTCCCGGTCCATGTGCCCGGGGCCTTGCTCTCGATCGGCGATGGCCACGCCATGCAGGGGGATGGCGAAGTCACTGGCACAGCGCTGGAGACATCGCTTCGCGGCACGTTCGAGGTGCGCGTGATCAAGGGTGCTCGGCAAAAATGGCCCCGCGCGGAAACGCCGACGCACTACATCGCGATGGGACTCAGCGAAGATCTCGACGAGGCGAGCCGTCTCGCTGTGCGCGAGATGGTGGAGTTTCTGATGACCGAGAAGAAGTTGTCACGAGAGGACGCGTACATTCTCTGCGCGCTCGCGGGTGATCTTCACGTCACCCAGGCGGTGGACGCGACCAAGGGAGTGCACGTGACCATGGCGAAGTCGTTCTTCAATCGATGACGTCGCTGAGCCAGACACAGCGCGCGACGCGTTCAGCGAGTGCTGCGACTCAGGAACAGTTCCCACGCCTGATCGAGCCGCAGCAGATAATCTCGGCTATAGGTGGCGTAGTCGAAGTCAATGCTCGAACGCAGTTCGGACACGGCGGCCCACAACGTTTCGCGCAGTAACGAGGCGCACTTGAAGGCTTCGAAGGCATGCCGACGGGCAGCATCGCCGCGAGCGCCGAAATAGCGTGCCAACAACTGATCATCACGCGTGGCATCAAAGCCGTTGTTCGACGATAAGTTGGCCAGATCGAATAACGGGCTATTGAAACCCGCGTAGTCCCAGTCGATGAGCCACAGGCGTTGGCCGTCATCGAGAAAGTTGGCGGCCAGCAGGTCGTTGTGACCAAACACCAGGGTGATCGGCCCAATGGCGCGCTCGAGCATCTCCGACATCGTTTCGAGTCGTCGAAGGTGATCGACCAGAACATGGTTGGACGATTCGTCGAGCGTTGCCAGATAGTTTCGAATGACCTGGAACACCCAGAACGCGAGGGCGGGGCCGCGAAACACTCGTGGCAACTCCACATGACAGCGTTGAATCAGGTCGAGAATCGCTTCGAAGTGTTGAGGATTCCTGATGTCTTCGACGGCAAGAGGTCGCCCATCGATAAAACGGCTCACCATCAGGCCGTCCATCGCAAACACGACCTCCGGCGAAATGCCGATGCGATGCGCGGCTCGAGCGGCCGCCAATTCGTTGAACCGCATGACGCCGTGCTCAGGAAGATCACGACCGATGCGGACGACAAACCGCCCGGCGTTCGCATCGGCCACCAGAAAATTTCGATTGGTCATACCGCCGGCCAATGGCGAAATCTCGATGCGTCCTTGCCAGCATGGCAGACCGTTGATCAGATCGACAGTGGTTGAGTCAGGCATGCCGCGTTCCAGTGGGAAACCTTCTCAAGCAGGGCCAGCGGCGTGGCGCGAGTGAACACAGCGCCGCAATCGGCAGCAGCATCGGTTGATCTCAAGGCCGATCGTCGCGCAGTCAGCGTGGCCGACCGGGAGAGGACACTCGATCCCGATCGGCCAAGTATACGGCGCGAGCGTGCCAATTGGCATCCGCATCTGCATCTGCTCGTGACCGACGGCGGCCTCCGGCGTCATGGGACGTGCGTCGCGTGGCCAGTGCATGACACCACCCGGTTGACGAAGGCGTTCCGCCGCGCCGTGCGCCGGCTCGTCGTACGCCTCGAGCTGTTCTACGAGGACGAGGCCGCAAGCATGCGCCCTGGCCGCACTCGGGGTTCCATGTTCATACGGCCGTCTGGGAGGGCCCCTTCGGGTCTCGGAGGACGATCGCCGATGGGCGGCTCCTGACGTGCATCATGGTGGGGTCGGTGATCGACCAGATACTCACCCACCTCCACGCCCGCCCGGTGCGCCCCGCCCAGCGGAGGCTTCGCCGACGATCACGCGCCGACGATCACGCGCCGACGATCACGCGCCGACG
>CAITQY010000497.1 GCA_903894655.1 uncultured Gemmatimonadota bacterium | reverse complement strand
GGCAACTCGGTGAAGGCCGAGGCCGCCGCGGCGGCGGCGACCGTTCGGGTGCCACTGATCTTCCCGAGTGCGGACTTGATCGCGATCTCCCCAGCGGATGCACTGCTGACCAGCACCTCGTCGGCATTCCGGATCGCCGTATTGGCGGCTGGCGACAAGTGTGCGGCGGCGTCCCACCAGATCAGGACATGCGTATCGAGCAGGACGCGCACGCGACGTCAGTCCGCTTCGAAGGTGGCCAGTACGTCGTCGGGGAGCGGTGCATCGAATCCACGCGCCACCTTCCACATGCCTTTCCCCTGACCGGGCACGCGCAGGTGCCGCGTGTCCTCCATGGGGACCAGACGCGCCATGGGATGGCCGGATTTCATGATCACGATCTCCTCGCCGGCGGCGGCGCGATCGACCAGCGCGGAGAGCTGCGTTTTCGCGTTATAGAGCGCGACGGATTCGCGAACGACTTTCCTAGCTATGCAGCCTCCCCTCGGTGGCAGTAACCTTTTTTGGGGTCTACGCGATTTGACCAATTTGGTCAAGTTTTTCCTGAGGCGTGGCACCGCTGGTCCCGAGTACGGCCCCGCGCGAGGTGGCGCTCTCCGGCCCCGGCCGTAGCTTCTTCTCCGTCCTCTCACACTCGGAGTACCCATGTTCGTTTTCCCGAGGCGACCCCTCGCGATCGGTGCGCTCTTGCTTGCCGCTCCCGCCGTGGTGCTCGCGCAGTCCACCGGCGCTGGCTCAGGCAGTCGTGCCGGGGCGTCACGCGCCATCACCCCGGCCGACATTTCGGCTTGGAAGTCCATCCGCGGTGCCACGCTGTCCAACGACGGCGCCTGGTTCGCTTATATAGTCGCGCCAAATGAGGGCGACGCCGAGGCGGTGGTCCGTCAGACCGCGTCGGGTGGCAAAGAACGCCGCTTCCCTATCGGCGAAGCGCCGGCGGCAGCGGGCGGCCCCGGCGGCGGTGGCAATGCCGCGCTGCAACTCTCCGGCGACGGGAAGTGGGCCGCCATGCTGGTGTATCCCAAAGCCGCCGACCAGAAGCGCATGCGCCGCGAGCGCCGCGCGGTGCAGTCGACGCTGCGCTTGGTGAACCTCGCCACCGGTGAGGCGCGCGAGTTCGACAAGATCCGGCGCTTCGCGTTCAGCGGTGACGCACCGAAGTGGGTGGCGCTGCAGGCCTACGCGCCAGAGGCCGGCGGCGGCGGTGGTGGTGCCGGCGGCGGCGGTGGATTGCCGGGCCCCGGTGCACCGGGCATGGGCGGTAACCCGATCGGTGGTGGCGCGGGCCGCGTGGAAGGCACCGACCTGTTGCTCCATGAGCTGGGCACCAACGCCCAATTCAACGTGGGCAACGTGGGCGACTTTGCGTTCGACGACACAGGTCGCTGGCTCAGCTACACCATCGACGCGCGCGATCAGCTGGGCAACGGTGTGCAGCTGCGCGACCTCGCCGGCGGCACCGTGAAGTCGATCGACGCCGGCAAGGCGTTGTTTCGTCGTCTGGCGTGGACCGACAGCTTCCCGGCCTTCGCGTACCTCAAGGGCACCATCGACAGCGCCGCGACGGATACCACGTGGAGTGCGGCCGCGGTCGCGCGTGTCGGCACGCCGACCCAGCAAATGATCGCGGTAGGGAGTAGCGGTGCTGCCGCCCTGCCGAACGGCATGGAAGTGAGCCCCGAGCGTACGCCGCGCTGGCTGGAGCAGATGGACGGCCTCGCGATCGGTCTCCGCGTGGCCACGCCGCCGGTACCGAAGAGCGAGCAGCTGGACGACGACGATCGTCCGTCGCTCATTTTGTGGCACAGCAAGGATGCGCGATTGCAGTCGATGCAGATCGTGCAGGAGAACGCCGACAAGAGCTTCTCCTTCCTCGCCACCTACCTGCCGGCTACACAGAAGGTCGTGCAGCTCACCGACGACGTGGTCCGCACCGGCACCCTCGGCGCGCGCGATCGCTACGTGCTCGGCACCGACAATCAGGCGTACGAGCGCCAGAGCAGCACCGACGGCATCCAGCGTCGCGACCTGTATCTGATCGACGCCCGCACCGGCACGCGCACGCTGGTGAAGAAGGAACTGCGCGGCACGTCCACGTTGTCGCCCGACGGCAAGTCGGTGCTCTTCTGGGACGACGGCAACTTCCACGCGTACGACGTGGCGACCAAAGCCATCGCGAACGTGACCGGCGGCGCACCGGTGTCGTTCATCGACACCGAAGACGATCACAATGTAGACCGCCCCAGCACGAACATCGT
>CAITQY010000496.1 GCA_903894655.1 uncultured Gemmatimonadota bacterium | reverse complement strand
GTCGAGGAAGGCGACGAACTGATGGACGTGCAGGTGACGTCCGGCAGCAACGATGTCGTCCTCGCGACGCGCCATGGTCTCTCGGTGCGTTTCCATGAGAGCGATGTGCGGGAGATGGGCCGCGATACGACGGGCGTGAAGGGTGTCGAACTGCGCCCGGGCGATCAGCTCGTGGGCATGGTCGTGATCAAGCGCGAGGCCACGTTGCTCGTCGTGACCGAAAAGGGGCTCGGCAAGTGCAGCGAAGTGAGCGAATACCGCGTGCAGAAACGCGGCGGCAAGGGCATCCTCACGCTCAACCGCACCGCCAAGACCGGCGACGTGGTGGCGCTGATGGAAGTCGTGCCGGAAGACGAACTGATGCTCATGACGCGTCAGGGCGTGGCGATCCGCTCGCGGGTGAGCGAAATCCGCGTCACGGGCCGGGCGGCCCAGGGCGTGAAGCTCGTCGCGCTCGACGACCACGACGTGGTACAGGCCGTCGCCCGCGTGATTCCGGACGACAAGGATGACGTGGACGGCGTAGAGGGCGTAGAAGGCACCGAAGGGGACGCTCCGACCGGAGAGCTGGGGCTCGACGGTGGTGGCGTGGCGTAACGGCATCACCCCCGCTGATCCCGACGGCTCATGCCCATCTCCCGAATTCTCGTTGCTGACGATGATGCGGCCGTCCTCGAATCCGTCACCTGGCTGTTGCAGGAAAACGGATACGAGGTGATTCCCGCCAATGGCGGGATGGCCTGTCTGGAACAGCTCGAGAAGCGCGCGCCCGATCTGCTGCTCCTCGACATCCTGATGCCGGATGCCGATGGATGTCAGCTGCTCGAGCGGATCAAGAGCGAAGAGCGTTGGCGTGATTTGCCGGTGCTCATGCTCTCCGCGCAGCCGCCCGAGGACGCCTCGGTGCGGTCGTTGGGATTGGGCGCGTCGGATTTCATTCGCAAGCCGTATCGCCCGAAGGAGTTACTGGCACGCGTCCAGGCGCAGCTCCGCATGGGCGCCATCCTGCGCTCGACCCGCATGGCGCTCGCGCGCACGGAAGAAGCGCTCGTGCGCGCGCAGCAGGATGCCGATAGCCGTCGAAAGCTCGTGGACATCCTGCACGAAGTGACCGGCGATCTGTCGGTCTCCGAACTCTTCCATCTGCTGGTGCGTCGTGCGGCGCGCGCGCTTGGCGTGTCGCACTGCTCCATCGTGCTGGCGCGACCGGGCGATGCGCAGGCGGTGGTCGTAGCCGCGTTCGAGAACCCGGGTCTGCAGCACCTCAGCATCGAGCTCGACCGCTATCCGGAGCTGAAGGCGGCCCTCGACTCGGGACAGCCGGTGCTGGTGGACGATCTCGACACGCATCCACTGTACGACGGCGTGCGGCAGGTGTGGGGTATCGAAGGGATCGAAGTACCGATCCGCTCCGTGATCGCCCTGCCGTTTACTGTCGACCGCGGTCAGTACGGCGTGTTCCTCGTGCGTCGCACGCGCGACCAAGATCGCTTCGAGCCGCATGATCTCGAGTTCGCGCAAGCCGTCATTACGGCGGCGGTGGCGGTGATTCAGCGCGCGCAGATGGTCGAGAGCACGATGGCCGACAACGCGCGACTCGAACAGCTCGCGCAGACCGATCCCCTCACCCAACTCCTCAACCGGCGGGCGCTCACCGAGCGCATCACGGCGGAGATGGAGCGCGCACTGCGCTACGACTCCACGCTCGCGCTCTTGATGATCGACCTCGATCACTTCAAACAGGTCAACGACAGCTACGGCCACCTGGTCGGCGACGACGTGTTGCGTGATGTCGGACAGCTGCTGCTCGCGACGATCCGCGGCAGCGATATCGTGGCTCGATATGGCGGTGAAGAGTTTCTGGTGCTGCTCCCCGAGACCGAGGAGGTAGGCGCGGTGTCGTTCGCCGAGCGTATCCGGGCGGCCATCGACGACTATGAGTTCGCCCGAGGGGGCGATCATCCGCCGCTCAAAATCACGGCCAGCGTCGGTGTGGCGGTGTTTCCGGCGGCCCGCATCGAGAACGTTGAGGATCTGTTCTCACGGTCCGACGCGGCGCTCTATCGCGCCAAGGCGGACGGCCGCAATCGCGTGCGACAGTAGGCGTTCCCGCGACGCCTAGGGCTGGGCGTCGCGGTGCACGATCATCGCGCACGCGTCCTGTACCACGTCGATCCCCGCCCGGGCGAGCGTCTCTGCCACTGCGATATCGTGAATGCCCTGCTGCATCCACACCACGCGCGGTGCGGCTGCGAGTATGTCCTCGACGTGCTGCGCGACGTCGCCGGATCGGCGGAACAGCAGCACCAGGTCGGCCGGTGGGGTCACCGTGCGGAGTGACCGATGGACCGGTGCGCCCAGTATCGCCGTGATGTCAGGGTAGTACACGGGCACGGGAATGATCTCGAAGCCGGCCGCTTGCAGATACGCCGGCACGTAGTACGCCGGCCCGCCGGCGAGCTCTGGTTTGATGCCGATCACCGCGATCCGATGTGCCGATGAAAGCACCTCAGCGAGTTGCGAGGAGTGCTCCAGGAGATGCGAACGCCACAGGCTCGATTCCCGCCCCTCGCCGCGTTCGCCCGCCGGAGGCATTAGCTTTTCATCCACAAGTACTCCCCCTTCTCGAGATTGCTGGAGTCACCCATATGCGCATGCTTGTGCTCGGCGCGGGGCTGCAAGGCACCGCGTGCACGTATGATTTATTGAACAATCCGTCGGTCTCGCAGGTCGTCCTGGCCGACGTCCATGTCGGCGCCCTTCCCGCCTTCCTCACCCCGTTCATCGGAGCCCGGCTCGAAGCGATGGCCCTCGACGTGCGTGATGCCGATGCCGTGCGGGCCGTCTTCTCCCGCTGCGACGCGGTCATGAGCGCCATCCCGTACTACTTTAACGCCGGTCTGGCCGCCATCGCGGTCGACGTGGGTGTGCACTTCGCCGATCTGGGCGGCAACACGCACATCGTGCAGGAACAGAAGAAGCTCGACGCGGCGGCGAAAGCCAAGGGGATCAGTGTGATCCCCGACACCGGTCTCGCCCCCGGCATGGCCAACATCATCGCGCAGCACGGTATCGATCAGTTCGACACGGTCGAGAGCGTCAAGCTGTACGTGGGCGGGCTCCCACAAAATCCGGAGCCACCGCTCGGCTACCAGATTGCCTACTCCATCGAAGGCATGGTGGACTACTACACGACGGCGTCGCTGGTCGTCCGCAACGGACAGCCGGCCCATGTGACCGCGCTCTCCGAGCTCGAGTCGGTGCCGTTTGCCGAACCAGTGGGTGACCTCGAAGCGTTCCATACGGCGGGCGGCCTCTCCACCATGGTGTATCGCTACGCCGGCGTCATTCCGACCATGGAGTACAAGACGCTGCGCTATCCGGGACACGCGCGGGTCATGGCAGCGATTCGCGATCTCGGTCTGCTCGGCAGCGATGCCGTCGATGTGAAGGGCCAGCAGGTGGTGCCCCGCGACGTGTTCGTGCGGGTGGCCGGCGAACAGCTGCGCAAGGGCAAGCCCGATCTCGTGGCGTTACGCGTGGTGGTACGCGGCACGAAGGACGGCGTGACGGGCACGCGGGTCTGGGAAGTGCTCGACCGGTACGATGCGGCGCACGGCATCTCCGCGATGATGCGCACCACCGGCTACACGCTCTCGATCACCGGGCAACTGCAGGCCACCGGCGCAATCGCCGCCGGCGTGCACACGCCCGACGAGTGCATTCCGGCCGAACGCTATTTTGCGATGCTCGCCGAGCGCGGCGTGATGGTGGTCGAACTCACGTCCTGAATTCGCCGATCAACCCGCGTACGCGAAGTGACGCCGTCTGCAGCATTTCGGCGGTGGCGGACACTTCCTGCGCGGAGGCGGATGTCTGCTCCGTGCTGGCCGCCACTTGCTCCGCCGCCGCGGCGTGCCCTTCCGCGGTGTCCCGGGCGCTGGTGAGCGACTTCTGCACCGCGCCCAGCGACTGACGGTTCGCGTGCACGGCGGTGGAGACGCGTGACGCCGCCCCTTCCACCTGCGCCACCGCGTGTTCGATGCGCGCGAGCGCCTCGCCGACGCCCTCCGCCACGGTTTCCACGTCCTTGAGGCGCGTGGCGCCGGAGTCGACCGCACTCGAGGCGCTGGCAATGCGCACGCGGATGCGCTTCACATTCTTCGTCACCTCGTTGGCGGCGTTGGCGCTCTGTTCGGCCAAGGCGCGCACTTCCTGCGCGACCACGGCAAAGCCACGCCCGGCGCTGCCCGCACGCGCCGCTTCGATGGTGGCGTTGAGGGCGAGCAAGTTGGTCTGCGTTGCGATCTCAGAGATGACGCTCACGAAGTCGTCGATGACGCTGGTCGCGTCCCTCAGCGAGACCATTTCGGTGCGCGATGCCGTCACGACTTCGCGAGCCCCGAGCAGCGTGTCGATGGCCAGCTGCACCTGAGCGCGCGTATTGTTGGTGGTGCTCCGGATGTCACGTCCCACGCGATCGGTTTCTTCCGCCGCTTCACCGATCGTGGCGCCCACTTCTGCCAGCTGCTTCACGGTGAGGCTGGCGACGTTGAGCGCGCTCAGCTGCACCGTGGCACCGTGCGAGATCTCCACCACGGCGGTGGTGACATGCTGCGACGAGGCCGCCGCCGACGAGGCGGATGCACTGAGCTCACTAGCGGCGAGGGTGACCTGATCGGCTTCGTCCTGCACGCGGGACAGCAGGCGGCGAAGGCGCTCCCGCGCTTGCTGCATGGCATCGATCAGTTCGGCGTACTCCCGCGCGACACCGGAAAGCCGGAGGTCGACGTCGGGATCGCGCAGGTCGCCGGCGCCGATCGCCATCATGTCGTTGCGCAGCCGTACCAGCGGATCGTTGACGGCGCGTGCGGTGGAGAGCCCAAAGAACGCCGCCACGCCGAAGGCCGAGGCGACCACGAGGGCCAGCAGCAGCTCGGCGCGCCAGAGCCCGTCGCGCATGCGATCCATCGAGTCGTCAGCGCCGGTGCGTGCCTCACGGCGCAGGGCCTGCAGCTCCGTCTCGATCGCCTGCATGTCGCGGCTGGTCTCCTGCAACACGCGTTGCGCGTTTTCTTCATTGCCGACCACCTGCCACGCGTGTGTGACGGCGATGCGTACTTCCATGGCGGCCTGTAGCTCACCGATAGCCTCGAGCCGCTGGCGTTCGTCAGCGCGCAGTAGGCCCTGCTCAAGGGCGTTGCGCCGAAGCCTCCCGGCTTCGGCCACGAGGCCGATGTACTGCGCTTCGTCTTCGGCCGAGCGACTCATGAGATAGCGCAAGCCTGCCACCAGCTCACGGAGCACGGTGGTGGTGGCCTGTTCGGTGAACTCCGACCGATCGGCGAGCGCGCGGACGGTGGTTTCCGCTTCGGCGTTGCTGCGCTGGAGTCCGTACCAGCCCAGCAATCCGGCCAGCAGGAGCAGGCCGACGGAGGTGCCGAAGCCGGCGATCAGGCGCACGCGAATGGTCGCGAGCCGCATCACGGCCATCAGCGTGCTCCTCCACTCGGCTGGTCGCGGTTGGCGGCATTCGTGGTCGTACCACGTACGCGGTCCACGCGCACTTGCTCCACTCGCACGATGGCGACGCGGCGTCCCGTGATGTCGTGATTGCGCTCAAAGGCGATAGTTCCGGCCACGCCGTCCACCGGGGGGGCGCCATGGCCGATCTTCTCGAGCGCGAGGCGCAGGGCAGCGCGTGTGCGCGCCCCGCTGATGACCGTGCGTCCCATGACGATGGCGGCGTCGTACGAGAGCACCGCGAACAGGTCGGGGTCCTGCCCGAACCGTTCGCGATAGCGCGACAGGAACCAGAGCCCTTCAGGACTCGTGGCCCGATCGGCGCGGAATAAGGCGACATAGCGCGCGCCGATCGCGTCGGCGTGCTGATGGATCTGCTCGGCGCGATCGCCGCCGATGAACGGCGCGGTCACGCCGTGCACTTTGAGGGCGCGGATAAAGGCGAGTGCGTCGGTGGCGTCGCCGGGGAAGAGCACGACGTCGGGGCGCATCGTGGCGAGCAACTGGGCGTAGGCCTCCCACTCGGTGACGCCGGTGAGGTACGGTTCGCGGGCGATGACGGTGGCGCCGCGACGGGTGAAGGCCTGCGTGAAGGTGGTGGCCCAGTCGCGTCCGTCGGCGTCGTTGCGATAGACGATCGCGGCGCGGGTGGCGCCGAGCGAGTCGAGGGCCCACTGCGCCGTGACGCGGGCCGCGTCGTCATCGCTGGGTGTGACGCGGAAGAACCATGGGTTGACGCCACTGAGCTGCGGCGAGGATGCCGTCGGCGAGATGGCGACGACGCCATTGGCACCGGCGTGTTCGGCGTCGGCGTAAATGGGGATCGCCTCGCGCGTCTGGCCGCTTTCCGGATGGCCAACGACGGCGATGACCTGGGGGTCGGCGCTGAGCTCCTGGGCGACCTGCACGGCCCCGGTCGATCCGGGCTTCGGGGGTCGGCTTCGGAAGCGTACGGCGGAGGCCGCATTGAGGCGCTCGGCCGCCAGTTCGACGCCGCGGGCGACGCCCTCATAGCCCGGGCTCCCAGGCAGGGCCCCAACGCCGATCAGGACGGTACCGTCGCCGATGCCCGCCGCTGAGCTGTTCGAGCCGCGGCAGGCGGCCAGGAAGGCGGCCACGAGCAGCAGGAGGGGCAGCGCCAGGGCGGCGGCTTTGGGCCGGGTGTCACGTCGGTTCTGGATCACGAGAATGGACGATCCGGTGTTGGGTGCGGAAACGGAGGTCGTGGCGTCTTCTCGGCGGGCCGACAGCGGCGTCTAGCCCACCGAGTTCGGACCAGAATCCGACGTATAAACTATCAAAAATGCGAATGACAGTTACGTTAATTTTGGAAAATCGGCGAAGTATCGCTGCGATGCTCCGATTTGCTTGCGGCAGCCGGAAACCTCGGTTTAGCTTCGCAGTGTTATATGATGAACGGCCCTCGAGGTCTGTGCGCGACCGCGCATCACACGAGGCTCTCTACTCTTTCAGGAACCGGCATGGTTGGCACGTTCCGCCCGCGGCGGATGGCATCCATCGCGCTGCTGGGCGCTCTGGCCCTAGGGCTTGCAGCGTGCGGCGGCGAGTATCCGAATTCGACGTTCAACCCGAACTCGGACTACAACGCAGCGATCGATGCACTCTGGGACAAGCTGCTCTTTTGGGGCACGCTGGTTTTCATCGGTGTCGAAGCCGCTCTCGTCTACACGATTTTCAAGTTCCGGCGTCGGCCCGACGGCGGAGTTCCGAAGCAGGTCCACGGCAACACCGCGCTCGAGATCACGTGGACGGCGATTCCCGCCGTCATCCTGATTTTCATCGCGATTCCGACGGTCCGCACGATCTTCCAAACGCAGGCCAAGGCGGCGCCCGACGCGCTGCAGGTCGAGGTGATCGGGCACCAGTGGTGGTGGGAGTTCCGCTACCCGCAGTACGGCATCACGACGGCGAACGAGCTGTACTTGCCGAACGGCCGCACGGTGAACTTCCAGCTCAAGACGGTCGACGTGTTGCACTCCTTCTGGATTCCCCAGATGGGTGGCAAGCGCGACTTGATCTCGAACCGGACCAATTACCTCTGGTTCACGCCGAACGCGGATCTTCCGTCGTCGGCTTGGAACGGATTCTGTGCCGAGTTCTGCGGCCCGTCGCACGCGAATATGAAGTTCCGCGTCTTTACGGTCACGCCGGACGAGTTCGGACAGTGGACGGCACACCAGAAGCAGCCGGCGATCTTCCCGGCGGTGGCGGTGGCTCCTGCAACGGCGGCTCCTGCCGTTGCTCCGGTGCCCTCGGGCACGGGCAGCACGCCGCTGTTGCAGGTCGCGGCCGCCACCGCGCCGGTCGCTATGGCGCCGCCGGCGGCACCGGTTCCGGTGTGGACGTTCCCGAAGGAGAGGATCGAGAAGGACTTCGCCTTCACGATTCCGAACACGCCGCTTACGAACCAGATCAGCTTTGACGACGCGCTGATCGGTACGGGCGATGCCGAGCGTGGCCGTCAGATCTACGGCCGGTCCAGCTGCATTGGCTGTCACGCGATCGCCGGCACGCCGTTCAACATGGCGGCCGTCGGCCCGAATCTCACGCACGTGGGTTCGCGCCACACGATTGCTGGCGGCCTTTATCCGAACACGACGAAGCATTTGTCGTATTGGATCAAGAGCGCCCCGCACATGAAGCCCGGCTCCATCATGCCCTCGCTGGGTAAGGGTGTGACGGATCCGAAAACCAAGATGGTGGTCAACGTCGGCGGTTTGACCGACGCGGAGGTCGCGGACATCGTCGCGTACCTCCAGGCCCTGAAGTAAGTCACCGTCACCGCTGACCAACGACACCGATGGCAACCATCGCTGCCGCGCCCCCGTACACCGCAGTCAAGACCGCTCCGTCAACAACCGGCGTCTGGTCTTGGCTTACCACGGTGGACCACAAGCGCATTGGGGCGCTTTATCTGATCACCGGCCTGTTCTTCTTCGTCGTTGGCGGCCTCGAGGCCGCCATCTTGCGAGCGCAGCTGGCGACGCCGAATGGCAAGCTCATTTCGGCTGAGATGTACAACCAGCTGTTCACGATGCACGGCACGACGATGATCTTTCTCGCCGTCATGCCGCTCTCGGCGGCCTTCTTCAACTTTTTGATCCCGCTGCAGATCGGTGCGCGTGACGTCGCCTTCCCGCGACTCAATGCGTTCTCGTACTGGATCTACCTGTTGGGCGGCGTGTTCATCACACTGCCGATCCTCTGGTCGATGGCGCCCAACGGCGGGTGGTTCGGCTACGCGCCGCTCAGCACGAAGGCGTACTCGCCGCAGCACAACATGGATTTCTGGGTGATCGGCTTGCAGGTCCTCGGTATCTCCTCGCTCGCGGCCGGCTTCAACTTCATTACGACGATCATCAACATGCGGGCGCCCGGGATGACGCTCATGCGCATGCCGATCTTCACGTGGATGTCGTTCGTGGTGCAGTTCCTGGTCGTGCTCGCCTTCCCGGTCATCACGGTCGCGCTCGTGTTCCTGCAGTTCGACCGCTTCTTCGGTACGAACTTCTACACGATCGCCAAGGGCGCCGACCCGCTGCTCTGGCAGCACCTCTTCTGGGTGTTCGGTCACCCCGAGGTGTACATCCTGATTTTGCCGGCCTTCGGTCTCGTCTCCGAAGTGCTCCCCACGTTCTCGCGCAAGCCGTTGTTCGGTTACCCGGTGATGGTGTACTCGGGCATCCTGATCGGTTTCCTCGGCTTCGGCGTGTGGGCGCACCATATGTTCTCGGTGGGCATGGGCCCGATCGCGGACGCGGTGTTTTCGCTCACCACGATGCTGATCGCGATCCCGACCGGCGTGAAGATCTTCAACTGGATGGCCACCATGTGGGGTGGCCAGATCAAGTTCACGGTGGCCATGAAGTTTGCCGTCGCGCTGGTGGGCATGTTCACGGTCGGCGGTATCTCCGGCGTGATGCACTCGTCGCCGCCGGCCGACCTTCAGCAGACGGATACCTACTTCGTGGTGGCGCACTTCCACTACGTGCTGTTCGGTGGCTCGGTGTTCGGCCTGTTCGCCGGCATGTATTACTACTTCCCGAAGATCACCGGCCGCTTCCTCTCGGAGCAGCTGGGTAACTGGCACTTCTGGATTTCGTTCGTCGGCATGAACCTGACGTTCTTCCCGATGCACTTCAGTGGGCTGCTCGGCATGCCGCGTCGTATCTATCGGTATGATGCGGGACAGGGCTTTGATCTGTTCAACGCGATGTCATCGGGCGGTACGCTGATCCTGATGGTCGGCACGTTGTTCGGTCTGATCAACGTCTGGAAGAGCTGGAGGACGGGCAAGATGGCGTCGAGCAACCCGTGGGGTGCCGCGACGCTGGAGTGGACGATTCCGTCGCCGCCGCCCGACTACAACTTTGCCGAACTGCCGCAGGTGAAGTCACGCTACCCGCTTTGGAACATGAAGGGCGGTGAGAAGCTCGTGCACGAAACGACGTACGAAGAGGAGAAGGGCCGGCACATCCCCACGTCGCAGGAACTCGGTATCGTCATGCCGAATCCGTCGATCTGGCCGCTGGTCACGGCCTTCGGGTTGATCGTGATGTTTGGCGGGCTGCTGTTCATGGACGCGAGTGTTCCGACCGCAGTGGCCGTGATGCTGGCCGGTACGGCGCTCTGGATTGGCTCGCTCTACACCTGGCTGCTCACGCCGCTCGAGGATCACCACTAAGATGACCGCCACTACGGCACCTACGACCGCCGCGCACGGCGACGGTCACGGCGACGGCCACGCGCACGGCGGCGGCCATTACACCTCGTTGGGACTCGACAACCGCAAAGTGGCCATTTGGACCTTCATCGGTTCCGAATGCATGCTCTTTGCCTCGTTGATCTCGACGTACCTGATCTACAAGGGCAAGAGCCCGGAAGGCCCGTTCCCGCATGAGGCGTGGACGAGCCCGACCACGGGCGAAGTGTTCAAGCCGATCCTGAACATCCCGGTCACATCGGCGTCGACGTTCGTGCTGCTGATGTCGTCGCTGGCGATGGTGCTTGCGCTGGCCGCGGTGCAGAACCGCGACCTGCCGAAGCACACCGCGTGGGATCGGATCCTCGGTTCGTCGAAGCTCTGGCTGTGGGCCACGTGCCTGCTCGGTATCACCTTCCTCGGCTGTCAGGCGTACGAGTTCACGTCGTTCGTGCACGAAGGCCTCACGATGCGGACGAACCTGTTCGGGTCGAGCTTCTTCACGCTCACGGGCTTTCACGGCGCGCACGTGACCGCCGGCGTGTTGTGGCTCTTCACGTTGCTGGCCATCGATTACAAGCGTGGTCTCAAGCCGTCGGATGCCCTGCTCGTCGACATCTGTGCGCTGTATTGGCACTTCGTCGACGTGATCTGGATCGCGATCTTCACGCTCATCTACCTGATCAAGTGAGGCGGTGATGGCTGACCATTCTGCAACGGTGGGACACGCCCACGACGAAGCGCACCACCCCACGTGGACGACGTACTGGAAGATCGCCGTGATTCTCACGGTGATCACGGCGGTCGAGGTCTCGGCGTACTACATCCCGGCGTGGGAAGAGAGCTGGGTGTACGTGCCCAGCATGCTGATCATGTCGGCGGTCAAGTTCTACATCGTCGTGATGTACTACATGCACCTCAAGTACGATCACAAGCTGTTCCGCTCGCTGTTCACGGGCCCGCTGATCGTGGCCGGCCTCACGCTGGTCGGACTGCTGTTCCTGTTCTCGAAGCTCGTTCTGCGACTCGGTCTGCTCAGCTAACCGCTGCGTCGCCGATCGCGAGAACCCGTGGCCAGTCGTCAGCGTTCAGCTGGTGACTGGCCATGTTCCGTTCTCCCCCGCCCGCTGGCGCATCCGCTGCAGAGTACATTCCCGATATGATCGCGCTTCTGCTGCACCCCACCGCCCAGCTCAGCTGGTCGAATTTCACGGTTCACCCGAGTACCGCCATCGGCATCGCTGCGATCGGGGCGGTCTACGTGTGGCGCGTGCGTCGGGGTC
>CAITQY010000495.1 GCA_903894655.1 uncultured Gemmatimonadota bacterium | reverse complement strand
CGCGTGCCGGCGCGCCAGCGCCCGGCGCTCCGCGCAGCAGAAAAGCCGCGAAGGGGGATGTCGGGCGGCGGCGGGGCGGCTCCGCCAGCACACAGAAGCCCACTGCCCACAGCGCACAGCCCAAAGCCGCAGACTAGATTCCCACAAGAACCCCAGCGCGTGTCAGGAGTACATGAATCGCAAGCACAAACGTCTGATTGTGGTCGGTGACCGCGTCCTCGTCAAAACCGAGGACGGCGACCAGCGCTCGAAAGTCGGCCTCTATCTGCCCCCCACGGCCATCGATAATCAGGCCGTGCAGGGTGGCGAGATCGTCTCCACCGGCCCTGGCCTCGCGCTGCCGGAGCTCACCGATCAGGGCGAAGAGCCCTGGCGGATCTCCGGGGGCTCCGGCCGAGAAGCGCGCTTCGTGCCCATGCAGGCGCAGGTCGGCGACTTCGCACTCTTCTTCAGAAAAGCCGCCGTCGAAATCACGTTCGAAAACGAACAGTATCTCGTGGTGCCGCAGGCGGCGATTCTCGCCCTCGTGCGTGAACCGCGCGAAGACATTCCGGAATACTAGGAGACCGACCCATGATGTATCCCGAATACATGTTGCAGCCCATGCGCGAAGAACTCACGCGCCTCGGTGTGCAGGAACTCCGCACCGCCGACGCCGTGGACGCCCTGCTTCAGGAGCACAAGGGCACTGCGCTGGTCGTGGTGAACTCCGTGTGTGGCTGCGCCGCTCGCAACGCCCGCCCGGCGATCGCCATGGCACTCGCCAACGGGACCACGCCGGAAGTGGCCACCACCGTGTTCGCCGGCCAGGACCGTGAAGCCACCGACCGCGCGCGGTCGTACTTCACGGGTTATTCGCCGAGCTCACCCTCGATCGCACTGTTCAAGGACGGCGACGTCGTGTTCATGCTCGAGCGCTACCAGATCGAGGGCCGCAGCGCCCAGGAAATCGCGCAGGATCTCGCGGGCGCCTTCGACCAGTACTGCGCCGCGTAAACGCGACGAACGCGCGACGCGGAAGAAAAGCAGTCGCTTCGTGGGGCCGTCTCCGGAGGGACCCGCGTTGCGAGTTCGCCGGATTCCTCTGCGTTGTGAGGTCAGTCGGCCGCCCACATCCACCGCGTGATCTCGGCCAGCGTGGGACGCTTGCCGTACATGAGCAGCGCGGTGCGGTACACGCGTCCGGCCGCCAGCAAGCAGGCCACGGTGGTGAGAGAGAGCGCGCCCACCGAGGCCACGATCTGACGCGACGGCACGTCGGCGAGTCCCAGTCGCAGCGGCATCATGATCGGGGCGGAGAAGGGGATCATGCTGAGCGCGGTGGCCACGGTGCCGTTCGGCTCCTGCAGCGCCGTTTGCAGCAGCGCGATGCTCGACACGAGCAGCATCAGCACCGGCGTCTGCGCCTGCTGCGCCTCCTGCTCCGAGCTGGCGATGCTCCCCACCAGGGCAAAGAGCGCGGCGTACAGTACGTAGCCGAGCACTAAGTACGCGCCCAGCAGGAGCACATCGCTCAGATGCACCGTGGGCAGTGGCACGCTGGTCGCGCTCAGGCCGAGCATCGCGAAGATGCGCCCACGGTTCACCAGCAACGTGGCCAGCGCACTCGTCCAGATCCCCAGCTGCAGCATCGCCACGCCGCCGATCCCGAGAATCTTGCCCGAGAGCAGCACGCGAGCCGGCACACTTGCCAGCACGACCTCCGCCACGCGCGACTGCTTTTCTTCCGCCACGCTGCGCAGCACGATCTGGCCGTACAGCACGATCGCGATGTACAACAGCATCGCCACCGCGAATCCGACGAGCATATTCACGCGGGCGCTCGCTTCCCGGCCGTCGCTCCCCAATTGGGTGGTGCGGACATTGATTCGCAGCTGCGCCACAAACGCGGCATCCGGCGCGGCCACTCCGATGGTCACGAGCCGAGCCTGACGTAACTGCCGCTCCAGCGACGCGGCCAGTCGTTCGGATACGCCCAGCGCGCTCCCGTCGGGGAGCAACAGCTCGGCCCGTCCGTCGTCGATCGTTTCCTGCGATAGGATGAAAAACCCCGGAAGCGCCTTGGTCAGCAGGCGCCCGCGCAGCGAGTCCGTGGTCGCCGCCAGCACGGCGGCGTTCACTTCGAGCACGCGCGGGGGAGTGGCCGTGCCCAGCACGCCGCCCGCCAGATCGACGGCGATGGCCGAACCCAGCGCGGTGCCGGTGGCATCGACAATCAGCACCTTCGCCACATCCGCGTCGTCCCGGGTGCGCATCGCCAACCACGGCGGCCCGATCAGCAAGGCCGCGAGCAGCAACGGTCCGAACAGCGTCGTGAGGATGAACCATCGCGACCGGACCCGTTCGCTGAATTCCCGTTCGATGACCGCGAGCAGCTTATCCATGGCCCGACATCCCCGCTTCGACGCCTGAGGCCCCGACACGCTGCAAGAAGATTTGATGAAGCGACGGTTCGAGCCGGTCGAACCGCGCGATCGACACCTGCGACGCGACCAGGCGTTCGAGCAACCCCTGCGACGTCGCCCCCTCGGCGAGGGTGATCTCGAGGTGGTTGCCATGATGGTCGATCTCGGCCACCAGCGTGCGGTCGGCGAGAATGGTCTGCGCCTGTTCGCCGCTGCCGGAATCGAAGGTCACCGCCACCCGTGCGGCACCCTGGTGCTCCGCCTTCACGTCGCGCATCTCACCGTTCAGGACGATCTGGCCGCGGTTCACGATCGCCACGGCATCGCACATCCGCTCGGCCACGTCCATGAGGTGCGTGCTGAACACGATCGTGCGTCCCTGTCGGCGGAGGTCGAGGACGGTGTCCTTGATGGCCTGCGCATTCACGGGATCGAGTCCGCTGAACGGCTCGTCGAGTACGATCAGCTCGGGATCGTGCAGCACGGTGCCGATGAACTGCACCTTCTGTTGCATGCCGCGCGAGAGCTCCTCGATTTTCG
The DNA here is from genome assembly GCA_903894655.1 of uncultured Gemmatimonadota bacterium. Classification (GTDB taxonomy): domain Bacteria; phylum Gemmatimonadota; class Gemmatimonadetes; order Gemmatimonadales; family Gemmatimonadaceae; genus Gemmatimonas. The sequence goes on along the minus strand of CAITQY010000495.1, from coordinate 9,691 downwards.
CCGTGCCCCAGTCGCGCCCAGCCCCGGTCAGCGTGAAGCGCTCGAGCCAGTGATCGATGCGCCGGTCCGCCTCGCGCGTGGTGATGCCCTTGAGGCGGGCCAGAAACCGCAGCACGCGACGCACTTCCATCTTGCGATACAGACCGCGCTCTTCGGGCAAATAGCCCAGTCGGTTCACCAGCGACGGATCGCTGGCCGGGTGCCCGAGGATCTCGATGCGCCCCTCATCGGGGAGCATCAGGTTCAGCATCAGGCGGATCGTGCTGGTCTTGCCCGCGCCGTTTGGCCCGAGCAACCCGAAAATGATGCCGGGACGGATGTCGAGGGACACCCGGTCCACGGCGACATGGTTGGCATAGCGCTTCGAGACGGTCGACAGGCGAACCGCCGATGCGTGTTCCTGAGTGATCGTGCGAGACATGAGGAATGCTTACCCGCACATCGTGGGGCCGCAACCGTCGCGGGCACGGCCGACCCCCTGCACCCCGCCTCGGTAGGCGCGACCGCGCCGGTCAGCGCACCCGTTGCGGCACGAGTCGCTCGCCTGATGCGCCGCTCTCCTCGTGAAATTCGGCGTCCTCGTTCACGCGCCACGGGTCGTGCAGCGCGCGGCCGGCCACAATGTTCTCGGCCGTGAGCAACGCCGTCATCATGGAGTGGTCCTGATTGTTGTACTTGTGCATGCCGTTGCGCCCCACGAGGTGCAGGTTGGGGAAGCGCTGGGCGAGTTCATCGCGAATCGTCTGCACACTGTGGGCGTACGCGTCGTCGTACACGGGATACGCCTTTTTCTGTCGCACCACACAGCCGTCCAACACATCGGCACGGTCGGCGAGCCCGAGTTGCACGAGTTCGGTGGTGGCACGCTCCACCAGCTCGGCATCGGTGGAGGTCCAGAGGCCGTCGCCTTCGAAGCAAAAGTACTCGAGACCGTAGCACGTCAGCGTCGGGTCCGGCACCATCTCGGGTGACCACGCATTGAAGTTCTGAATGCGGGCCACCTTCACGCTCGAGTCGTGCACGTAGATCCAGTTGTCGGCAAATCGCTGACGGTCGGTGAGCACCAGTGCGACCGTCAGGAAATCGCGGTATCCCAACTGCTGTGCCGCCGTGGTCAATGTTTCGCTCGGCGCGGGCGACAGCGACTGGGCGATCTCGCGTAGCGGGGCCGACGAAATCACGTGATCAGCCACCAGGGTTTCCCGCTCCCCATCGGGCCCTACATGGCCCACTTCCCAGTCGTTCAAGTCGTCGCGGTAGCGGAGGTCCACCACCGTGCGCCCCATCACAAGAGCCCCGCCCCGCGCGCGCACCGCCGCGGCGCAGGCATCCCACAACATTCCCGGGCCGAGTCGCGGATAGCGGAACGTGCTGATCAGACTCTTGATCGTGCCACCCGTGCCAAAGCCCGCGGGCTTGAGCGCGGACATCACCGCCGAGAACAGCGACACGCCCTGGATACGCTGGGCGGCCCAGTCGGCTGAGATATCGGCGCAGCTCATCCCCCACACTTTTTCGGTGTAGGTCTTGAAGAAAATCTGGTACAGCCGCGAGCCGAATTCGTTGGTGACCCACTCCTCGAAGCTCCGCGGATTGCGAATGGGTCGCAGGCGCGCGTAGGCGTACGACAGCACGCAGCGGACCGACTCGAACACACCGAGGTCGAAGAGCGCCTGCATGGGCTTGAGCGGATAGGCGAAGAAGCGGCCGTTATACAGAATCCGGCTGGAGCGGAGGCGTTCGAGAAAGTCATTGGGAAGGATTTCCCGCCATAGTGCTTCGATGCGATCCGACTTCGAGAAGAAGCGGTGCCCGCCGATATCGAAGTGAAAGCCCTTGAAATGCACCGTGCGCGAAATGCCCCCCACGTAGGCGGGGTCGCTCTCCAGCACCGTCACGGGAAATCCGCGCGCGCTGAGGTGATAGGCAGCCGTGAGCCCTGCGGGCCCGGCGCCGATCACGATGGTGGTGGGTAGCATGGAGGCGGTCGATCTGGTGGGCATGGTGCTGCGTGACTTGCGACGTATTAATCTATCGCAGGACGTGACCACACCCGCCCGTTCCGGTCGCATCGCCGATGTTCCGCCCCGCGAAGTCTCACGCGTCGATGTGGTGCTCGTGGCGATGGCGGCGACCGCGACATTCCTGCTGTTCCGTGGGCATCGTGCACGACGCGCGCTTGTACCTGGGCTTCGCGCTGGCACCGTGCGATCCCGACGGCATCGGCGGCGATCTGGTGTTCGTCCACGATGGGCAGTCGCGTTCGTACGCAGAATGCTTGGCACCACGCGCGGGTGGTCGTACGCGCTTAGTATTACCCTGCTCGCCATCTCAGTCTCGCCGTTTTACGGCCCGCGTCGCGTATTCCAGTTCGACGAAGCGTTTGCCACACCGCGCGCCCTCGCCGAAGCCGGTGTCCTCGCGGCACTCGCGGCCCTGGCTAGAGCGTGGCAGCGCATCGATACCTGTCGCGTGATTCGTTGTGCCGCTCGGCACTGAGCGCTTCCGTCGAGCGGCTGCGCGCCTAAGTTGCGGCATGTCGACCGCTCCGTCATGACGTCGCTGACTCCGCACCCCCTCCGCTTCACCCGCGCCGAGTTCGCCGGCGCCTTCGGCGATCTCGGCACCGACCTGCCGTTGCTCGTCGGTATTGTCGTCGCCACCGGTATGGACGCCACCACGGCCTTCGTGGTCTTCGGCGCCCTCCAGATCGCCTCCGGACTCGCGTACCGGCTCCCCATGCCGGTGCAGCCCCTCAAGGCCATGGCGGCTATCGCGATCGCCGGCAAGCTCGCGCCGCCGCTCCTCGCCGCGGGCGGCCTCATCGTCGGTGTCGTGATGCTCGTCCTCGCCCGCTCCGGCGCGCTCGAGTGGATCGCGCGCACCGTCCCCACGCCCGTCGTGCGCGGTATTCAGGTCGGGCTTGGGCTACAGCTCGCCCTGCTCGCCCTCACGCGCTTCATTCCCACCGACGGCGCTCGTGGCTGGCTCCTGGCGGCCGTCGCCCTCGCGATCATCCTCGTGCTACGCGAAAGTCATCGCATCCCCGCCGCCCTCGTGGTCCTCGCGCTGGGACTGGTCGTCGCCGCCGTAACCTGGCCGGCCGGCGCCCCGCTGCCCCTCGGCGTCCGCCTCCCCGCGCTCCCCGCGCGCTGGCCCACGCCCACCGAGTTCGCCCGGGCCTCGTTGCTGCTCGCCCTCCCGCAGCTCGCCCTATCGCTTGGCAATTCGGTACTCGCCACCAAACAGGTGGTCGCCGATCTCTTCCCCGAGCGCGAGCCGCTGAGTGTGCGTCGGATCGGTACCACCTACGCCCTCATGAATCTCCTCGCCGCACCGCTGGGCGGCATTCCGGTGTGCCACGGCTCCGGCGGGATCGCCGGGCACTACGCCTTCGGCGCCCGCACCGGCGCCAGCGGCATCATTTACGGCACCTTTCTTGTGCTGTCCGGGCTGCTGCTCGTGGGCGAGCCGGCCGCCTTTCAGCGGCTCTTTCCCGGTCCGATTCTCGGGACGTTGCTGCTCGTCGAGGCGGCCACGGTGCTGCTCCTGGTACGCGACCTGCGCCACACGCCGGCGTGGTTGGTCTTCGCGGTCGCCTGCGGGCTCACCGCGGCATTCGTCCCCTACGGCTACGCCGTCGCGCTCGTGGGCGGCACGTTGGTGAGCGTTGCGCTGCGACGCCGAACGCACCACGCGTCGGTCTAGAAGAACCAGCGCGTGATCCCGGTGCGCCCCTGACGGTTGGCGCCGGCCAGCCGCCAGTACAGCGTGACGCCGCTCACGCTGAGCGCGAGCAACGCGAGTCCCCAGAGCATCGAGGCCACGAGTCCCCCATCGCCGAACACTTCGCCACTGTGCACGCGATTGATGAACGGCTTGTCGGCATACCCGTCGTTCCGCAGGAATTTTCCCGTTCGGGCATCGAACAGCAGTCGCCGGTCTTCGCCGCCCGTTTTGGTGCCGAGCGACATGGTGATCACCGGCGCCTGTCCTTTGAGCTCAATCGCGATTTTGTCGATGGGCGCTCCGGGGGCCTCCTTGGCGGCACTCGTCATGGCGGCGTTGATCGCGCCCATCCACGCGTCAGGCGGGGAGTCGGTGTGCACGGCACTCACCAACGTGCGATTCGCCTCGCGAACGGCTTCGTCTTCACCAAAGAACTCGGTTCCGGCGACCAGTACGCCAGTCACGGAGGCGAAGATCAGGAACAGCGCGGCCGGCGCGCCAATCCACCGATGCCATCGGCGCCAAAAAGCAGGTGTGGGCATGAACGGGTGCTGTGGGGTAGGAGGCTCGGGGCGGGCCCGCGGATGCAACTTGTCGCCGGTCACCCCCGCTCGCAAACCGCCGTACCGGTGATACCTTTTACCCCATGGACCCCGGTTGATCGCCGTTGAGCGTCCTCCCCCACCTTTCAGATCTCTCATCATGACCAAGATCCGTATGGCCGTCGTTTCGGCCGCCATCGCGTTGTCCGTGACCGCCGTGGCGGCCCAGCGCATGTTCGCCGATTTCAGTGGCAAGTGGAACGTCGCCATCGACGCGCAGGGCCAGTCGATGCAGTCGCTCATGACGGTCACGCAAAAGGGTGACTCCGTGTCGGGCACCACCGAATCGCAGCTCGGTACCGCCAATTTCGATGGCGTGGTGAAGGGCGACACGATCATGTTCGGCTTCGCCTACGACATGGGCGGCCAGATGATCAAGATCCGTGGCACCGGCGTGATGAACGACAAGGACAAGATGACCGGCACCATGGAAGCCGAAGGACTGGGTGCCTTCCCGTTCGCCGCTGCGCGTCAGCCGAACTAACCGGCCATGCCGTCCACCGCACTCGGCGAGTTTGTCGGAACGCTCGTACTGATTTTGCTCGGCAATGGTGTGGTGGCCGGTGTGCTGCTGGAGAAGTCGAAAGCAAACGGCGCGGGATGGATCGTGATCACCGCAGGGTGGGGGATCGCGGTGCTATGCGGTGTGCTGGTGGCCTTGGCGCTTGGTGCACCGGGTGAACTCAATCCGGCCGTCACCTTTGCGAATGTGGTGGCGGGTACGCGGTCCGTACCCGACGCCCTTGGGCATGTCGCCGCACACATGGCGGGGGCGATCGCTGGCGCCACCCTCGTGTGGCTGCATTACCTCCCGCACTGGGCCATTACGCGCGATCCAGGTGCCATTCATGCTTGTTTCTGCACGGCCCCGGCGATCAGGCGCACCACGTCGAACCTGATCAGCGAAATCATCGGCACCATGGTGCTCGTGCTCGTGGCCAGCGCGATCGGCACCACCGGCGTGGCCGGAGCGACACCGGCCACGAACCTCGGGCCGGCACTGGTCGGCGCGCTGGTGTGGGGCATCGGCCTCTCGCTGGGCGGCCCTACGGGCTACGCCATCAATCCGGCGCGCGATCTGGGTCCGCGCATCGCACACGCCATCCTGCCGATCGCCGGCAAGGGTGGCAACGACTGGACATACGCTTGGATTCCCGTCGTCGGGCCGCTGGTCGGTGGTGCCCTCGCGGCACTGCTCTGGTCCGCGCTATCCGCCGCCAACGGAGTACCGACGTGAGTATGTCAACGAGACGGTTGCTCACGGCGGCGCTCTGCGCCGCCGTTGGCATTGGTACCACCTACGTTGGCGTCATCGGGGCGGGTCCGCTCCCTCCGCTTGGCGGATTGCTGTCGCCGGCGGTTGGCCTCTGGGCCAACGCGGTGGACGATCTGCCGGCGGATGCCAGCCGCCGCATTCTGTCGCTCGATGGCACCGTCGACGTGCGCTATGACTCGCGCAGCGTGCCGCACATCTTCGCGACCACCGATGCCGATGCCATGCGCGCCCTCGGCTACGTCACGGCGCGCGATCGGTTGTTTCAGCTCGAGATTCAATCGCGCGCCGGCGAAGGCACGCTCACCGAGTTGGTCGGTGATGTCGCCCTGTCCGCCGATCAGGAAACGCGTCGGCTCGGTATGCCGCGCTCCGCAGAGCGGAAGTGGCGCGACATCGGTGAGAGCACGCCAAGTGGGAAGCTGTTGCTGGCGTACGCCGAGGGCGTGAACGCATACCGGAGCTCGCTGTCCAAGGGACAGTGGCCGATGGAGTACAAGCTGCTGAATCGTGCGCCGCGCGAATGGATGCCGCTGCATTCGGTGCACGTGCTCAATCGTATGGGCTACACGCTGGCGCGTGGTCCCGGTGAACTCGAACTGCTCGAAGCACGCGCCTTGGTCGGCGAAGCCGCCGCGAATGCGCTCATGGAGGAGAACTCGCCGGTGCAGGAGCCGATTCAGCCTGTGAGTCGGGGCGCCGCGCGGGTCGCGCTGTCGGCGATTCCGGCACCGGGCGCCCCCGACAGCCTCGCCGTGCGGATGGTCGCCTCGCTACGCTCGACGCCGGGCGTAGCGACAACGGGCATGACACCGTTGTCGTGGCTCAAGGACACCGACCCCACCGTCGAACAGGCGCGCGCCTTCGCCAGCAACAATTGGGCGGTGGCACCGTCGCGTTCGGCGAACGGTCACGCCATGCTGGCCGGCGATCCGCACCTCGAGCTCACGCTGCCGAGCATTTGGTATGAAGTGCATATCGTAGTGCCGGGCAGCATCGAGATCGGTGGCGTCTCGATTCCCGGGCTGCCGGGTGTGCCGATCGGGTATTCGCGCGCGGTGGCGTGGAGTGCCACGAACACCGGCGCCGACGTGATGGACTTCTGGCGCGAAAAGGTCGACAACGACGCCGCGCCCACGGCGTATGAACTCGACGGCGTGATGACGAAGTTCGCCGACACGCGCATCGAGACGTATCGCGGCAAGACCGGAAATATCATCGACACCGACACGATCTACTACACGCATCGCGGTCCCATGCAGCGTCAGGGACGCGAGTGGCTGTCGATGCGCTGGACGGTGCTCGAGTCGGGCAAGGAACTCGAGGGATACTTCGCGGCGTTCCACGCCACGAGCGCGCCGGCATTTCTCGATTCGATGGCGCGCTACTATCGAGCGCCGGCGCAGAACTTCATCACCGCCGACACGTCGGGCACGATCATGATCCGCTCCACGGGACGGTATCCGGTGCGGGCGGACAGTGGTCGCGGTACCGAGGTGCGCGACGGATCACTGCGTAGGAACGACTGGATCGGCGACTGGCCGGTGGCGCGCTATCCGCAGGGACGGAATCCGACGCAGGGCTACCTGGCGTCAGCCAATCAGCAGCCGATCGATCCGCAACAGGACGCGCTGTACCTCGGCCCCGATCCCAACTTCGAGATCTGGCGCGCGCTGCAGGTCAATCGTCTGCTTCGCGCCGACAGTTCGGTTACGGTGGACGAGATGCGCGGCTTTCACACGAACCCGGGCAGTGTGCGCGCCGATCTGCTGGCACCCGCGCTGGTGTCGGCCGCGCGCGCGCGCATGGCTGCTGGCGACACCTCACGCTCGCTCAAGGCGGCCGAAGCCTTGTTGTCATCGTGGGACCGGCAGTACACGCGCGTGAACACGGGCGCGCGACTGTTCGAAACCTCCATGGTGCAGGCCACCGCAATGCTGTACGACGAATTCATTCCTGCCAAGTCGGACACGCGCGCTGTGACGCCGAGTGAGTCGCGGCTGTTGCAGCTGCTGGCCGACTCGGCCAACGGATGGTGGGACGACCGTCGCACGAGTGATGTGCGCGAAGATCGCAACGTGATTCTCGCGAACGCCCTGCGCGCCGCCTACGATATGCTGGTCACGGAGTACGGTGATCCGGCACAAACGCCGTGGACATGGGGACGCGTGGCACCGGCGAAGCCGAATCACCTACTGCGCCTGACGGGCTTCGCGGCGTCGGAACTGCCGATTGACGGTGGGCGCGGCACGCTCAACCCGTCGGTCAGTTCGAAGCGCGCGAATTTCGGCGCGAGCTGGCGTATGGTGGTTGAGATGGACAAGGAGCCGCGCATCCTCGCGGTGTACCCCGGCGGGCAAAGCGGCAATCCTGCGAGCACGCGCTATCTCGATCGCTACGCGATGTGGGCCAACGGACAGCTGGATAGCGTGCGCACGCCGCGTAGCGCCAAGGATCTGGCGGCGTCGGACACGCGCGCCGTGCTCACTCTCACGCGCTGAACGGGCTGCCGACGATGTGGATGAATCTGATCAGCGCGGTGCTGCTGCAATTCTTGGCGCAGCGCTTTCTCGGCGTGTGGGGCGCGGCCGTCGCGGGCGCGCTCACCGGCGTGATGTTCCGGCAGGCGGGTGCGATTCGTGCCGGCGCGTTCTCCGCCGCGTTGGCGGCGGCCGTCTTGTTGATCGCCGCCGCCGAGCGTGGCGTTGCGCTCACGGAATTCGCCGCCACGATCGGCCGCAACTTCTCGGTACCGGGTTGGGCGGTGCTGGTGGCCACATTGGCGCTTCCAGCCCTGCAGGCCGGCGGCTTTGCCGGCCTGGTGGGTCGTGTGCTGAGAAAGGAGCGCGTCGCGATCAGCTGATGTGACGCGCGGTTACGTCGAGGTTACTTCGAGGCCCCATCGAGCTCCGTCCACAAGCGACGGATCGCGATGGGGCTTTGCTGTTCAGCCAGGAACCACTTCGCATACGGGCCCCAGTTCACCTGCGCGATCGCCTGATCGACGGTGAGTCCAGCGACCTTCAGCCGCTTCACTTCGGCGATCACGGCCACGAGCGATTCGCGAAACGCGACGAGCTCCTCGCGCGAAATCTTCGCCTCTTCGATGAAGCCATGCCCGGGAATGAATCGGTCCACGTTCTTGAGGGCGAGGGCGCTGTCGATCGTGCGCACCCATTCGGCGCCGTAGGCCGAACGCATGGCCGGGAACACACGGTTGAGATATGCCTCGCTCATGAACAGCAGCTTCTCCGATGGCACTTCAACCATGAGGTCACCGCCGGTATGCGCACGCCCGAGGAAGCGCACCCGCACGCTGATCCCGCCCAAGTCGATGGTCTCGGTGTCGCTCGTCATGGCGGTCTTGGGCATCACCACCGCCGGCCGATTGGCCGCCGCCGCGGCGGCCGAGTCCTTCTTGAGCTGCGCCAGCGAGTTGGCGTGCACGATAAACTGGATGTTCGTCGGCAGCGCACTGTTGCCGGCCGTATGATCGCCGTGATCGGAGCCGACCACGTACCACGTCACGGGCAACGGCGAGATCGTCTTGATCTTGTCGAGCATGGTCTGCGTGGCCTGCACGCTGCCTTGCCCATCGGCCACGAGCACGCCGTTGCGTCCGATCACGATCAGGCTGACGGTGGTGAAACCGGGCTGCCGGATCTCCTCGTAGCCGTAGACTTTGTCGCTCAACTTTACAAGGCGCGGGAACTCGCTGAGCGCGACGCCGCGCACGGCAGGGTCGGCGGTGCGGACAGGAGACTGCGCCTGCAGTGAGGTCGCGGTGGCGGCGAGCAGAAGAAAGGCGGCGAGGCGCATGGGAGGGCGGGGGTCTGGGGGAACGGCGAAAGGCGCGAAGAATTGACCGCGCGAAGAATCAACAGCGCGAAGGTGAGGAGCGCGAAGAATGAACAGCGGGACCAGCGGAACCGCGAACAACGCGGGGCATCTCGGTTACGCCGCTCGCGCCCGGGACCTGTCAGGAATTCTGTGTATGAGTCGTGAGCATCGGATCACGACGTTGCTACGAGTCGGTCGCCGAAAAGGAGCGTGAGATGCGGGCAGGCGGCGCGCCAGTACTTGTCGG
>CAITQY010000494.1 GCA_903894655.1 uncultured Gemmatimonadota bacterium | reverse complement strand
CGCTTTGATTTTCGTACGCCGAATCGGAAACCACCTCGATCTCGGCATGGCCTTGCCACGAGACGACGCCGAATGACTTTGCACACGGATGTCAGCACGCCCGACCACTACCACAAGGTGGTGGACTGCCAGTGGGCCTGCCCCGCGCACACGAACGTCCCGGAATACCTCCGGCTCATTGCGCAGGGACGGTATACGGAATCGTATCTGCTCAACCGCGAGTCCAATGTCTTTCCCGGCATCCTGGGTAGAACCTGCGATCGCCCCTGCGAGCCCGCCTGTCGGCGTGGCCGCGTCGACGGCAAGCCCGTCGCCATCTGCCGCCTCAAGCGTGTCGCCGCCGATCTGCGCGATGACATCAGCGCCTATCTCCCGAAGCCCGTCACCAACCGCAACGGCAAGCGCATCGCACTCATCGGCGCCGGCCCATCGTCGCTCACGGTCGCCAACGACCTGCTGCCACTTGGCTACGAGGTCGTGATCTACGAGAAGAACGCGCAGGCCGGTGGCCTCATGCGCGTGAACATCCCGTCGTTTCGGCTCCCCGAGCAGGTGCTCAACGAAGAGACACAGTGCATCATCGATATGGGCGCCGAGGTGCGGTACAACACGTCGGTGGAAAGCCTGCGCACGCTGCTCGATGAGCAATACGATGCCGTCTTTGTCGGCAGCGGCGCCCCCAAGGGGAAGGAGCTCGACATTCCCGGGCGCTGGGATCCGGCCGTGCGCGATCAGATTCATATCGGCATCGAGTGGCTCAGCTCCGTGCACTTCGGCCACATCGAATCGATCGGCGAACACGTGCTCATCATTGGCGTGGGCAACACCGCCATGGATTGCTGCCGTACCTCGCGCCGATTGGGTGGCACCAACACCAACGTGATCGCGCGCCGCGGACGCAAGTTCTTCAAGGCGTCACCGTGGGAACTCGAGGACGCCGAGGAAGAAGGCATCCACATCATCGAGAATCACGCGCCCAAGCGCTTCGTGATCGAGAACGGAAAGCTGGTCGGGATGGAGTTCGAGCAGCTGGAGTGGAGCGAGGTGAACGGCCGCCAGACCAGCACCGTCACCGACACGATCATCATGCCGTGCGACACCGTGATCCTCGCCATCGGACAGGACAACGCCTTCCCGTGGATCGAGCGCGACATCGGCATTGCGTTCGACCAGTGGGACATGCCGGTGGTGAACAAGGCGTCGTTCCAGTCGTCGCGCCCCGACGTGTTCTTCGGCGGCGACGCCGCCTGGGGACCGCAGAACATCATCTGGGCCGTGGAACACGGACATCAGGCGGCGATCTCGATTCACAAGCATTGCCTGGGTGAAGACGTGACCAACCGTCCCGCCCAGGGCATGCATCTGACCAGCACCAAGATGGGCATGCACGCGTGGATGTTCAGCAACGAGTTCAATCCGTCGCCACGCGCGCAGATGACGCACGCTGAGCTCGTCAAGCGGTTCGCGAGCGTCAGTGAAGAGGTCGAACTCGGATACACCCCCGAACAAACCGCCACCGAAGTGCAGCGCTGCCTGAATTGCGATATCGAAACGCACTTCACGGCGACGCTGTGCATCGAATGCGATGCCTGCGTGGATGTGTGTCCGGTGAATTGCCTCACCATCGCGCCGGTGGCGGACACCGAATCGGAGCTTCGCACGCGGCTGTCAGCACCGGCCAACGACCTCACACAGGATCTGTATGTGTCCGCGGCGCTGCCACAAACGCAACGCGTCATGGTGAAGGACGAAGACATCTGCCTGCATTGCGGGCTCTGCGCTGAACGCTGCCCCACCGCCGCGTGGGACATGCAGAAATTCTCCCTCGTACTGCCCTACGCATTCAGCGCGTCGGGCACCGTCGTTCCGGTAAGCGTATGAGCGTGAGCTTATGAGTGGCATCAACGATTTCGCCTTCAAAATGGCGACCGTCAACGGCACCGGCTCAGCGAGCGCGAACAGCTTACTGATGCAGGCGATCTTCCGGATGGGCATCCCCGTCACGGGCAAGAACATCTTCCCGTCGAACATTCAGGGCTTGCCCACTTTCTACGAAGTACGCGTCAGCAAGGACGGCTACACCGCACGGCCGCAGCACGTGGACCTGGTGGTGGCGCTCAATCCCGGCACCTACGCCAAGGACGTGGCCACGGTACGTTCGGGCGGCTACCTGGTGTACGACTCGTCGTGGCCGTTGGAGGCTGAGCTGGCACGCGAAGACATCACGATTCTTGGCATTCCGTTCGGACGCATGTGCGTGGACACGTTTGTCGGGGACCGCGACCGCACGCTGCTGCGCAACATCGTGTACGCCGGCGCGCTGGCCGCGCTGCTCGAGATCGACATGGACATCATCGGGCAGATGCTGATCGAGAAGTTCTCCAAGAAGAAAAAGCTCCTCGAGTCGAACAACACGGCCATCCGGCTGGGCTACGACTATGCGAAGGAACACTTCGCCTGTCCCCTGCCCTTCCATCTCGAGAAGATGGACGCCACCGGCGACCACATTCTCATCGACGGCAACACCGCGGCCGGCTTGGGCGCCGTGTACGCCGGGGCGACGGTGGGTGCGTGGTATCCCATCACGCCGTCCACCTCGCTCATGGAAGCGTTTCGCATGTTCTGTGAGCGCTTCCGCGTGGAGCCCGAGACGGGGCTGCACAAATACTGCATCATTCAAGCGGAAGACGAACTCTCGGCGGCCGGCATCGTGATCGGCGCCGGCTGGGCAGGCGCCCGCGCGTTTACCAATACGTCGGGCCCCGGCATCTCGCTCATGCAGGAGTTCATCGGGCTCGCGTACTATACCGAAATCCCGGCGGTCTTCTACGATATTCAGCGCACCGGGCCGGCCACCGGCATGCCCACTCGCACGCAGCAGTGCGACTTGATGTCGCTGGCGTACGCGTCGCACGGCGACACGAAGCATATCGTGCTCTTTCCGTGCAGTCCCGAAGAGTGCTTCTACATTGGCACGACAGCGTTCGACCTGGCCGAGCGCTTCCAAACGCCCGTGTTCGTGGCCAGTGATCTCGACATCGGCATGAACGACTGGATGTGCAAGCGCCTCGTGTGGGATGACAGCTATCAGCCCGATCGCGGCAAGGTGCTCGATGCCGCCGCACTCGAGCAGGTCAAGAAGTTCTCGCGATATCTCGATGTGGACGGCGACGGCATCGCCGCGCGCACCCTGCCCGGCGTGCATCCCAACGGCGCGTACTTCGTGCGCGGCTCGGGTCACGACAAGCATGGCGCCTATACCGAAGACTCCGACGCGTATCAGGAAGTGGTCGATCGGCTCACGCGGAAGTTCGCCACCGCCGCCACCGTGGTGCCGGCGCCGGAGTTCCACCTACAGCCCGACGCGCACGTGGCCATCGTCTCGCTGGGGAGCTGTCACACGGCCGTGCTGGAAGCCATCGACCGGCTGCGCGAGCAGGGGATCGTGGCCGACTACATGCGGATCAAGGCGTTCCCGTTCAACAGCAGCGTGCGTGAGTTCATCGACGCGCATGACGCGGTGTTCGTCGTAGAGCAGAACCGCGACGCGCAGCTCCGCTCCCTGCTGGCGATCGAAACCGGAGTCCCGCGTGACAACATGACGCCGGTGCTCGACTACGGTGGGATGCCCCTCACCGCCAATGTAGTCGTGACCGCGATCGCGAACCATTTCGCCCAGGTGCCCGCATGACCTCCATTGCCAAACCACCGGTTCGACACCCTGGCCAGCAGCGCAACGCACTGGGCTACACGGTCCGCGACTAAGAAGGGGCGATGACTACGCTCTGTGCCGGCAGTGGACACGACTCGGTCACAGAGGCGCTCGTGAAGT
>CAITQY010000493.1 GCA_903894655.1 uncultured Gemmatimonadota bacterium | reverse complement strand
GTACAGCTCCTTCGTGTCCAGGTCGTACGGATCGTCGGTGTCGGCCGCCAGCGCTACGCCGCGAATGATCACGAACAGGAATCCGTCGTACTCCTCGAGCTTGACGCGCGAATTCGGATTGAGCGTGTCCTCGATCGCGAGCGGATGGAACCGAAAGATCTTCTCCAGCAACGCATGCTGCGTACGCACCGAGGAGTCGATGTCGACCCACATTGGGCCACCAGTGGCCAGCAACTGGGCGAGGTCGCGGGGATGACAATCGACGACCGCCTCCCCCGACAGCGACCGATAGATCGAGCGCGGTGGTGGATCGTGCAGCGGGTCGATCGCGAGGAGGGCGGCAGTGGCGGTGGTCATGACCAACCAATCATGGGGGCACGCGGGCCCTCAGGCCAGCGCCCTCAGGCCAGCGCCGCCAGGTGCACGAGCACCGCCTGCGCCACCGGGTCCGGGGCATACCCCCCCTCCATGGCACTGACCAGCCGCCCGCCACACCACCGCTCGGCCCGTTCCACCAACGCCCGCGTCAGGGTGGCGATGTCGTCGAGCGTGAGCGTGAACGCGCCGAGCGGGTCGCCCTCCAGACAGTCGAAGCCGGCGCTCAGCAGGATCAGATCAGGGGTGAAGCCGTCCACCGCGGCATCCACCGCCCGCAACAGCGCCTCCACGTACTGCGACGAGGGCAACGACGGCGCCATCGGCACGTTCCACACCGTGCCATGGGGGCCACGATCCTCGGCCGCACCGGTGCCGGGATACCACGGCCACTGGTGCATCGACACGAAGTGGATCTTCGGCTCATGCTCCACCAGCGCCTGGGTGCCGTTGCCGTGATGCACGTCCCAATCCACGATCAACACGCGCTCGCACGCCTTGGTGGCCAAGGCGTAGTGCGCCGCAATCGCCACGTTGCCGAAGAGGCAGAATCCCATCGCCCGGTCGCGCAGGGCGTGGTGCCCCGGCGGACGCACCGCCGAAAAGCTACGCGGCGCACGCCCGTCGAAGGCCATGTCCACGCCATCGAGTACGCACCCCGTTCCCGCCGTCGCCGCGTCCCACGACCCTTCACTTACCACGGTGTCGGGATCGAGACGCCCGCCGCCCGACTGGGCCATGTCCCGCACTTTCGCGATGTAGTCCCGGTCGTGCGCCAGCGCGATCTCGTCTTCCGTGGCGTGTCGTCCCTCGAAGTGCTGCAGCGACTCGAACAGCGCTTGGTCATGACGCAGCGCCCGCGGAATGGCGCGCAGGCGCCCGACATGCTCGGGGTGGTTCCATCCGGTGTCATGTCGTCCGCAATCGGAGTGCGAGAGGAACGCGACCTGCTGCTTCATGCCGTAGCTCCGAACGGGAGATTTTATCGCTGGCCCCGCAGGCGCCGCGACGCCCACTCGCCCAGCAGCGCCAAGGCGATGATCATGAAGAGTAGACCGGGAGCCGCCCGCAGGCGATCCATCAACACGGCAAACGCCGTACGGGCCACGACCGGGGCCAATGCACCGCCGCTATCGGCCGGAACGGGCCCGCCAAGCCTCGCCACGAGGTCGGCGTAGGGCGCCGCATCCCCGGGATAGGCATCGGTCAGGGAATCGCCAGCCGCGGCCGGCACGCCGGCGGCCAGCGCCAACACGCCACCCCACCACGCGCGATGCTGGGCGGCACCGTCGTCGGTGCCTTCCATGCGCCAGCGCCAGCTGTTGCG
>CAITQY010000492.1 GCA_903894655.1 uncultured Gemmatimonadota bacterium | reverse complement strand
GTTGGCTGTTTCTGCCCGGTACCTGAGATTCACCAGCGTCGCGTCCGCTCACCCACCGTGTCGCGGGTTCTCCAGCGGAAGGTGCCGGTCGGCACTACCTTCCAGCATGTCACGTGCATCGCTTGTTCGCATCTTGCTCTGCTCGCTGTCCATTGCGAGCTCAGCCGCAACCGCGTCGGTCGGCAACGCCCAGACCACGACTCCCGCTGCCGGTTGGGCTCGCGCCGGTACCCAGGGCGACTTCGTCGTCACGGATTTTACGTTCCGCTCGGGTGAACGGCTCCCCGAGCTGCGACTCCACTACACCACGCTTGGCACGCCGCAGCGCGATGCCCGCGGCATCGTTCGCAATGCCGTCATGATTCTGCACGGCACGGGCGGGACGGGGCGCAGCTTTCTCTCCACCGCCTATGCCGGCGAGCTCTTCGCGCCCGGCAAGCTGCTCGACAGCGCGAAGTATTTCATCGTGCTACCCGACGGGATCGGTCACGGCGGCTCGAGCAAGCCTAGCGACGGCCTCCGTGCTCGATTCCCGAAGTACACCTACGATGACATGGTCACGGCGCAGCACCGGCTGCTCACCGAGCATCTCAAGGTGAACCACCTGCGTCTCATCATGGGCACCTCGATGGGATGCATGCACGGCTGGGTGTGGGGCCATACGTACCCCGAATTCATGGACGGGCTTGCCCCGTATGCGTGCGTGCCTGCGCAGATCGCGGGGCGCAATCGCATGATCCGCACGATGGCGATGGATGCCATTCGCAGCGACCCGGCATGGAAGGGTGGCGAGTACACCAGCACGCCGCCGGGTCTGCGCGCGGCGCAGATGATGCTCTACATCATGTCGAGCGCGCCGCTCGTGCAGCAAACGCAGGCGCCCACGCGCGACAAGGCCGATAGCGTGATTCGCGCGTACCTTGATGCGCGCATGGCCACCACCGACGCCAACGACTTCCTGTTCCAGTTCGACGCATCGCGCGACTACGATCCATCGCCGAACCTGTCGCGCATCACCGCCCCCGCCTTGTTCATCAACTCGGCCGACGATCAGGTGAATCCGCCGGAGTTGGGCATGGCCGAGCGGTACGCCGCGATGATGCCGCGCACGAAGTTCATTCTGTTGCCGATCACGCCGGAGACGCGAGGGCACGGTACGCACTCGGCGCCGAAAGTGTGGGGTGAGTACCTCCGCGCATTCCTCACCGCGCTTCCCCAGCGATGACCGACAGAACGGCCACTGTTGTCCGACCGTCGATCACCCAACTCATTGTCCGCGCTCTGCAACTACGCTGCCCGCACTGCGGCGGTCGCCAGATCTTCGCGTCGTTGTTCGAACTCAAGGACCGCTGCCCGACCTGCGGCATTCGCCTCGAGCGTGGAGAAAAGGACTACTTCGTTGGCGCGTACCTGTTCAACCTGATTGCGGTCGAACTGATCCTGTTCTTCTGCGTCTGCGGCTTTGTGTATGTCACGTGGCCCGATCCACCCTGGGATCTGATCACGTACGTCACGGCCTTCCTCATGCTGTCCGGCTGCGTGTTCTGCTATCCGTTCGCCAAGACCACGTGGTTGGCGGTCGATCTGGCCATCCGGCCGCTCTCGCCGGAAGAGTTGGACTGGCGCCAGCACGGTGGCGACGTGGGAGATCGAGAACTCCCCCACGTCTGACCGCGCTTACTTCTCGACGATGATCAGGTAGCGCGACGACGCCCAGAACTTCACCGGGTCGGTGATGCGAATGTTCTCGCCGCGGAAGGCGCCATCCTTTTCCTTCTTGGCGGCTTCGATGAGCCCGACATCGTGACGTGACACGATGCGGTACGGGCGATCGCTACGGGGCAGCGGGATTGTGAGCACTTCGCGACGATCGGCCCGCGTGAAGCGCGACTCGTCGAGGGTCCGGGCCGGCACCAGCGTCTTGCCGAGCTTCACGATGAGCAGGCCGCGAGAGCCGCCTTCTTCGGTGACCAGCTTGTCGGCGATCAGCTGACGTCGTGATCCTACGATGTAGAACACCTTGTTCTCGCGCACATCCATCGCCTTCACCGTGTCGGTGAGGACGGCCTTCTCGACCGTGAGCTGCGCGTTCTGCGTGCGCAACGCGCGGATCTCTTCCTGAAACGTGGCGATTTCCTTGTCGCGTGTCGCGAGCCGCGCGTTCAGATCCGCCAGCAGCGTGGCGGCCGCACTGGAGTCGGCCCGCATGGTCTTCATCGTGTCAAGCAGCGCGGTCACCTGACGCTGGCGAGCGGCCAACCGCTGGCGCATCTGCGTGAGGCGGTCGAGGATGTCCTTTTGGGCCGCGGCGGCTTCCGTCTTGCCCGACTCGTCGCTCTTGGTGACGCCCACCTTGCTGGACAGGCCGCGCACCTTGCGCAGCTCGGCGTCGACTTCGTCGGCGAACTTCGAGGCCTCGACCACCTGCGCCAGCGCCCGATCCTTATCGGCGCTGGTGCCCTGCATCAGGCCCTGCAGCGAGTCGCGTTCGGCGCTTGCACTGGCCAGAGCGACCGACAACGAGTCGGCACGGGCGCGTGTGGCCGTGTCGGTGCAGGCGCTCAATGCAACGGCGAGCAGGGCAGCAAGCGCGGTGGTGCCGCGCTGACGGAATGAGAAAGAGCTCATGGAATTGGTGGCGAGAGGGAGGACAACAGGGAAAACGTACCGGTCTCGAGCGTCACCGGAAAGTGCCGTACGTCACGCATTCGAAAAACCGGCCCACCGCGGTATTCACCACCGGGGTGGGCACCACCGGTGCGCTCAGGGCTGGTCTTGCGTTACGCGCTGTCCTTTGGGCGGCGTCTGGTACTTATCGAACCAGCTGCGCAGATAAAGCTGCGTGCGGATGAAGTTCGACGGCGTCGAGCTGGTGCCGTGCCACTCGTTGTTGAAGCGGATCATGGCCGTGGGCACCTTCCGGATCTTGAGCGCCTCGTAGAACTCCTCCGTCTGGCTGATCGGCGTGCGCAGGTCGTTCACGCCCGTCATCAGCATCGTCGGGGTCTTCACGCTGCCCACGTACATCAGGGGCGAGCGCTTGAGGTGCTCGCTGGGATCATCCCACGGATACTTGGCGAAGTTGTAGTACCAGCTCGACCCGTCGGTCGTGCCCACGAAGCTGAGCCAGTTGATCACCGGGCACTGCGACGCGGCCGCGGCGAAGCGGTCGGTATGGCCGACGGTCCACGCGGTGAGCACGCCGCCGCCCGAGCAGCCGAATACGTACAGCCGGTTGCTGTCCACGAAGCCGCGGTTGATTACCGTATCCACGCCGGCCATGAGGTCGTTGTAGTCCTTGCCGGGATACGCGTTCTTGATCGCGTTGCCGAACGCCGAGCCGTAGCCCGTGGAGCCGCGCGGATTCGTGTACAGCATGACGAAGCCGTTCGACGCGTGATCTTGTCGCGAGAAGTTGAAGCCCACGTTGTACATCGAGTGCGGGCCGCCGTGAATCTCGAGCATGAGCGGATACTTCTTCGTCGCGTCGAAGGCGGCCGGCTTCACGATCCAGCCCTGAATGCGCTGGCCGTCCACTGACGTGTACCACACCTCTTCGGTGGTCGCGAGCTGCTTGCCGGCCAGCACATCACCATTCACATCGGTGAGCTGCTTGATGGCCGGCGTGCGTACATCGAACGCCACGATGTCGTTGGGCTTGGTGGGCGACGTGGCCACACCGACGGCGGTAAAGCTTTTGTTGATGTCAGTGACCGTGAGCACGTGCGTGCCCTTGGTCACCTGACGGATGTCACCCTTGAGCGACACGAAGTACAGGTTGCGCGACCCTTCGTTCTCGACGTTGAAGTACACGCCGCTCGCATCCGGCGCCCACATCATGCCGCTCGGTGAACGATCCAGCTTCTCGGTGAGGGCGCGGGCGTTCCGGCCGTCGGCATCCATCACGTACATCGTGGCGTCTTTCCACGTGGCGTCGGTGCTGTCGTAGCCGGTGTACGCAATGAAGCGCCCATCAGGCGACGGCACCGGCGAGTTGTCCGGACCGTTGCGCGACGTGAGCGCCGACACGGCGCCGGTGGCGATGTCCACCTTGTAGATGTCGCTTTGGCGCCAGGCGTACTCAGCGTCGGCCGTGCGCAGCGAGGTGAACACGAAGCTCTTGCCGTCGGGCATCCACGTGGTGCCGTTGGCTGCCCAGTCACCGCTCGTGACCTGGCTCGGCGTGCCACCGTCGGCCGGCACGGTGAACAGCTGCCGCAGTCCATCTTCGAGGAAGCCCTGACGGTCGGCGCGATACTTCACCTTCGTGACGACACGGGGTGCCTCCGTCCACTTCGCACCACGCGGTGGCGTGGGCATGGCGATCCGCCACGTGTCGGTGCCGCGCACGAGCATGCCGAAGCCGATCGTCTTGCCGTCTGGTGACCACTCGACATCGGCCGGCGCTTCCGTAAGGCGCGTGATCTGCGTGGTGGCGCCCTCGGCGTCCATATACCGCACCCAGATCTGCGCGCCGCCCGGTTCACCGGGGGCCACGTAGGCCATCCGCGACCCGTCGGGCGACCACTTCGCATCGGCGCCCTTCACGAGGAAGCGGTTCTTGGTGCCGTCGACGTTCATGATCCACACCGAGGATTCGCGCTTGTCGTTCAGCTGATCGATCCATGTCCGCGTGTAGATGATCTGCCGGCCATCGGGGGACATGGTGGGCGTGGCGACATCCTCCCAGTCGAAGTAGTCGGCGATCGTGAGCCGATCCTTCGGCGGCAATGGCTGCGCTGACAGACCGGCGGGCAACAGGACGGACAGGCACAGCGGCGCGGCGAACAGCACGGCGCGAGCGGTGCGGCCATTCAGGACGGACATGAATTCCTCCAAGGGTCGGCGCAAAAAGAAAAACGCCCCCAATGCTGGGGGCGAATCGGCGACTTGGCAACGATAAAAAACGCGAGGCGACGGTTACTGCTGCAGGGAGTCGGCAAACGCGAGCAGCGAATCCCGCATGGTGACGCCGGCGCCGCCGACCAAGCGACGCACACCCTTCCACTGACGGAGCAGTGGCGAACGCTCGGAAATGCGGGTCTCGATCACGCGGCGCTGGGAGGTGCTCGCATGCACCATACGGCCTTCCCCCACATAGATCCCGATGTGCGAGATCCGCTTGCCGCGGCCGAAGGTGAGCAGGTCGCCGGGCTTGAGCGCGGCGAGATCCTTCGGGACTTCCTGACCCACCGTGGCCTGCTTCTGCGCCGTGCGGGGGAGCATCACGTCGAGCGCGCCCATGACGTACTTCACGAGACCGCTACAATCGAGCGCGAGATTGGGCTTCGTGCCGCCCAATTTGTACCGCGTGCCGATCTGTCCACGCGCTTTGGCCACGATCGAATCGCGGAGATTCTGGGCGGACGCGCTCCATGCGGCAAACGGCTTCCGGCTCTCGAGCTGCTCGGCCGACTGTCCTTCCACGCGCGGTGCGAGCGCAACGAGCGCGCCACACAGGCTGAGCGAAAGGAGTTGGCGCGAGAGAGTGATCACGGTACGCGGTGCGCAGGGTCAAGGTCTATCCGGAGGGAGGAACCTAGCCCAGCCACAGCCTCCACGCTACCGGCGATCATTACCATACGGGAAACATTCGGTTCGCCACCGGCCCTCGGCGTTTGCCGCTTCTGGCTACCGGATACCAAGTGCCTTGTGGGTCTGTACGGACAGGCGCCATTGCGGATGGGCCAGACAGTAGGCCAGCGCCGCGGCCGTGTTCTCCACTGCCTGCGGTCCGTCCATCGGCTGCAGCAGGAAGTGCCGAAAATCGAGCCCCGCAAAGCGCTCCGGCAGGGCCGTAGGCTGCGGGTACACCAGCTTGAGTTCGTCGCCCGACGTGAGCACCAGCGGGGCCTGAGCCTTGGGGCTCACGCAGATCCAGTCCAGTCCCGTGGGTGCCGCTTGGGTCCCGTTGGTCTCCACGGCAATCTCGAAGCCCTCGGCGTGCAGCGCCGCTACCGCGGCCTCATCGAGCTGCAGTATCGGCTCGCCACCCGTGCAGACCACGAACGGGCGTACGCTGGCCGGTGCGTCGGCCGGCCAGCGGCTCTTCACAAAAGCCGCCAACTCCGCGGCCGTCGCGAACTTGCCCCCGTCTGGGCCGACCCCCACAAAGTCCGTGTCGCAAAACGTGCACACCGC
>CAITQY010000491.1 GCA_903894655.1 uncultured Gemmatimonadota bacterium | reverse complement strand
GCGTTCGTGGAAGACTACGGCATGCACCTCGCCCACCTGCTCGTGCAGGGCGTCGACTTGTGGATGAATCTGCCGCGCGTACCGCTCGAAGCATCGGGCACCAGTGGCATGAAGGCCGCGCTGAATGGCGTGCCGCAGATCTCCACGATCGACGGCTGGTGGGAGGAAGGGTACGAAGGCAACAACGGCTGGGCCATCACACCGGAGGAAGACGACGAGGCGGGTATCAGCACGTCAAACCGTCTGTACGAGCTGCTCGAGCAGGAGGTGGTGCCGCGCTACTACGACCTCGACAAGAACGACCTGCCGCGTCGATGGCTCGCCACCATGAAGCACTCCATCCGCGTCGCCGGTCAGCAATTCACGGCGCGGCGCATGGTGGAGCAGTATGCCCGTGCCTACTATGCCCCATCGATCCTGGGTGACGCCCTGCCCGACGATCCACCAATCGCGTAACACGCAGACCATGACATCCCCCGCCATGCCCACACCCAACTTCGGGTCGCCCGTGATTCGGGCACCCGAGGGTGGGGCACCGACGATCGTGCATCTCACGTCGGAGTACAGTCCGTTCGCGCGGACGGGCGGGCTGGCCGAGGCCGTGATGGGGTTGGCCAATTATCAAGTGAAGGGTGACGCCAACGTGGTCGTGTTTGTGCCGCTCTATCGCACGGTGCGGGATCACGCGCCTGATCTCGCGCCGCTCGGCCGACCGATCCAGGTCGAGCTGGGCTTCCGCAGCGAGGAAGTGCGTTTCTTCCGTGAAGTGCAGCCGCCGCCGGGTCCCAAGGTGGTGTTCGTCGACATCCCCTCGGCGTTCAGCCGCGCGGGGCTGTATGGCGAAGGCGGTCGCGACTACGCCGACAACGCCCGACGGTTCGCGCTCTTCTCGCGCGCCGTGCTGGATGGCATTCCGCGATTGATCGCCGGCCCCGTGCTCATCCACGGGCATGACTGGCACACCTCGCTGGCGCTGATGTACATGCGCTCGTACAGCGAACTCAAGGAACGTTACGCCGATACGCCGACCGTGCTGTCGGTGCACAACGCCGGCTATCAGGGACACTTCCCAGCCTCGATGCTGAACGACTGCGGCATCCCGCCCGAGCTGTACAACTTCCAGCATCTCGAGTGGTACGACCGCATCAACTTCCTGAAGGGCGGACTCACCTTCGCCGACATGGTCGTGACCGTGAGCCCCACCCATGCGCAGGAGTTACGCACGCCGGGCGGCGGCTTCGGACTGCAGGAGGTCTTCCAGTGGCTCGGATCGCGCTTCACCGGGATCACGAACGGCATCGACCAAGCGCTCTGGAATCCGGCCACCGACGATCAGATCACGGCGAACTACACGCGCCAGGACCCGTCGAACAAGGCGAAGTGCAAAGCGGCCTTGCAGCGCTCGTTCGGCCTGCCGCAGCGCAAGCGCATTCCGCTGTTTGCACTCACCGGGCGCATGGTCACGCAGAAGGGGCTCGACCTCGTCCTGAATTCGCAGCTGATCTGGACCCTCGACGCGCAGTTCGTATTTCTCGGCGCTGGTGAAGCCAAGTACGAACGCGCCCTCTTGGCGCTGGCGAAGGCGCGTCCGCAGCATGTCGGCGTGCAGCTCAACTTCACCGACCGGCTCGAGCATCGCCTCATGGCCGGTGCGGACATGTTCCTGATGCCGTCGCAGTATGAGCCGTGCGGCCTCACACAAATGCGGGCGCAGCGCTACGGCTCGCTGCCGGTCGGACGCCGCGTGGGAGGAATCGCCG
Source organism: uncultured Gemmatimonadota bacterium (assembly GCA_903894655.1). Taxonomy (GTDB): domain Bacteria; phylum Gemmatimonadota; class Gemmatimonadetes; order Gemmatimonadales; family Gemmatimonadaceae; genus Gemmatimonas. The sequence goes on along the minus strand of CAITQY010000491.1, from coordinate 741 downwards.
ACACCGTGCAGGACGACAGCACTGGCTTTTTGTTCGACGAATTTCAACCCGTCGCGCTCGACCGGGCGATCTCGCGCGCGCTGGCCCGCTTCGCCGATCCAAGCGCGTGGGCGCCGCGCATGCGCGCCGCCATGCAGCAGGACTTCGGATGGGAGCGCTCGGCCGAGCGCTACGCGCAGGTGTATCAGCAGGCGATCGAGATGGCCAAGAGCCGCCGCTGATGCATTCCGTCATCATTCACCATCACCTGTACCAGCCGCCGCGCGAAGATCCCTGGCTCGAAGTCGTGCCGACCGAGCCCTCCGCCGCCCCCGACCACGACTGGAACGCGCGCATCAATCGCGAGTGCTACGCCCGGCTCGCGGCGGCGGAAGCGCATTTGCGCGACCGGCGCGCGGCGGCGCGTGATCCCGACGCGCGCGCCGGGATTGCCCGCGTGGTGAATCTGTATGCCTGGTGTTCGTTCGACGTGGGCGCGACCCTGTGCGAATGGCTCGACGCCGAAGCGCCCGATACCATGCGGGCGATGCAAGCGGGTGATGCGGCCAGTGTGCGTCGGTGGGGACACGGCAACGCGATCGCCGCGCCGTATCATCACGTGATCCTCCCGCTCGCCTCGCCGCGCGAGCGCACGACCGAAATCCGCTGGGGCATTCGCGATTTCCGTCGGCGCTTCCAGCGCGAGCCGGAAGGGATGTGGCTGCCGGAATGCGCGGCCGATGAGGACACCCTCGACGCCGT
>CAITQY010000490.1 GCA_903894655.1 uncultured Gemmatimonadota bacterium | reverse complement strand
GCGTTCGTGGCGGCAGCTCTCGTCCGCACGCGTCTCCGGGGGGCTCACATCGTGCTGGTCGACGATGTGATCACCACAGCGGCGACGATCAACGCGTGTGCGCAGGCCCTCGCTGACGGCGGCGCGCGCATCATCTCCTGTGTGACGTTCGGACGGGCGCCTGAACCGGGCGACCGTGCCGTTTCTGACTACGACTTCATCCGGAACTGACACAAATGGCTATTCGCGTAGGCATCAACGGCTTCGGCCGCATCGGCCGCCAGGTGCTTCGCGCCGCCAAGCAACAGGGCGTCGCTGACCTCGATTTCGTTGCCATCAACGATCTCACCGATACCGCCACGTTGGCGCACCTCTTTACTTACGACTCGGTGCATGGGCGCTACGACGGTGAGGTTTCTTATGATGCCGAGAGTATCACGATCGACGGCGATCGCATTCGCATCCTCGCCGAGCGCGATCCGGCCCAGCTCGGCTGGGGCGCAATGGGCGTCGATATCGTCCTCGAATCGACCGGCCGCTTCACCGTCGCCGCCGATGCCAAGAAGCACATGGACGCCGGCGCCAAGAAGGTCATCATCTCGGCACCGGCCACTAACGAGGACATCACGATTGTGATGGGTGTGAACAGCGACAAGTACGATCCGGCCGCGCACCACATCATCTCCAACGCGTCCTGCACGACGAACTGTCTCGTGCCGATGGTCAAGATCATCCGTGACAACTTCGGCTTTGTGCACGGCTCGATGGTCACAATCCACAGCTACACGAACGATCAGTCCATCCTCGATCTTCCACACAAGGATCTGCGTCGCGCCCGCGCGGCCGCGGTGTCGATGATCCCGACCACCACGGGTGCCGCCAAGGCCACGTCGCTCGTGATTCCGGAAGTGAAGGGCAAGATCGACGGGATCGCGGTACGCGTGCCGACGCCCGATGTCTCGCTCACCGACCTCACCTGCGTCGTTGAGCGCAAGGTCACGAAGGAAGAAGTCAACGCGGCGTTCAAGAGTGCTTCGGAATCGTCCCTCCTGGGTGTGCTCGGCTACAGTGAAGTGCCGCTCGTTTCCATCGACTACGTCGGTGATCCGCATTCGTGCACGCTCGATGCGCTCAGCACGATCGTTATCGACGGCACGCTCGTGAAGATTTCGGGCTGGTACGACAATGAGTGGGGTTATTCGTCGCGCTGCGTCGATCTGTTGCGTTTCGTCGGCGCGCGGCTCTAAGCGCTCCGGCATTCGTATTCGGTCGGTCGTTCTCCCTGTTCGCGTGTTCGTTCACGAGCCCCGGTGCCAGCGTGCCGGGGCTCGTGCGTCACAGCACCTGTCCTACGCGACTTCACTCCCGTCGTATTTCCTTCCATGACGACTCGCACCATTCGCGATCTTTCCGCTGCCGACCTTGACGGCAAGCGTGCTCTCGTTCGCGTCGATTTCAACGTGCCGCTCGACGAGATGGGCGCGGTGGGTGATGACACGCGCATCACGGCCGCGCTGCCAACGATCACGTCGTTGCTCGATCGGGGGGCGAAGGTCGTGCTGCTCGCGCACTTCGGACGTCCCAAGGGCGCGCCTGACGCCAAGTACTCGTTGGCACCCGTCGCCGTGCGCCTCAAGCAGTTGCTCCCGCGCCCAGTGCACTTCTTGGGCGAGACGATCGGCGCCGCCGCCGTGGCGGCGACGCATGCGTTGCCGATCGGGGACGTGCTGTTGCTGGAGAATACGAGATTCCTCGCCGGCGAAGAGAAGAATGACGACGCCCTGTCGCGGCAGCTCGCGCTGTTGGGCGATGTGTTCGTCAACGACGCGTTCGGCGCGGCGCACCGTGCACACGCCAGCACCGCCGGCGTGGCGACGTACTGCCGACCAGCAGTAGCCGGGTTGCTGATGGAGAGAGAACTCGCGTATCTGGGCGGCGCCCTCGCTGCGCCGGAGCGTCCGTTCGTCGCCATTCTCGGTGGATCCAAGATTTCGGGCAAGATCGACGTGGTGGAGGCCCTCCTGCCCAAAGTCGATCACTTGCTCATCGGCGGCGCGATGGCGTGCACCTTCTTCCGCGCGATGGGATTCGAGACCGGCAACTCGCTCGTGGAGCCCGATCGGCTCGAGATGGCGAAGGAGCTGCTGGCGCGAGCCGGGGACAAGCTCGTCCTGCCGGTTGACGCCGTGATCGCATCGTCGATGGACGTCGGGAGCGCGGCGCGCGTGGTCGGTCGCGAGTCGATACCCGCCGGCGAGGCGATGTTCGATATCGGTCCCGCCTGTGTGGAGCAGTACCGTGCCCTGATCGAGTCGGCGCGGACGGTGCTCTGGAACGGACCGATGGGCGTCTTCGAAAAGCCGCCCTTCGACGTCGGCACGTTCGCGGTGGCACGGGCGATGGCGGTGGCCACCGATCGCGGCGCCACGACGATCATCGGCGGTGGTGATTCCGCAGCGGCCGTTGCCGAGGCCGGACTGGAGTCGAAGATGTCTCACGTGTCCACCGGTGGCGGCGCCTCGCTCGAGTTCCTCGAAGGGAAGGAACTGCCCGGCGTCTCCGCGCTCGACCTCCGCTGATCTTCGATCCGCCTCCAGCACTCCCCACTTTCCTGGTCATCTGCCGCTCATGCATCACAAGCCCGTCATCGCCGCCAACTGGAAGCTCAACCACGGCCCCACCGACGCGAAAGCGTTTCTGCATCGCTTCCTCGCGCAGGCGCCGAAGATGAACGACCGCACGTTGGTCTTTTTTCCGTCGGCCATCACCGTGACGACGGTCGTGGAGGGACTGCGCGAGCGTCCCGACATCTGGGTGGGCGTGCAGAACGTGCATTCGGAGGCGCAGGGCGCCTATACCGGGGAGAACTCCGTTCTCATGGCTCGTGACGTTGGGGCTCGCGTGGTGCTAGTCGGTCATTCCGAGCGTCGTCACGTGTTCGGCGAGACGGACGCCATGACGACCAAGAAGATGGCACTGATCTGCCAGGCGCGACTGGTGCCGATGTTATGTGTCGGCGAAACGCTGGACGAGCGTGAAGCCGGCGCGACGGCGTCGGTTGTCGAGCGGCAGCTGTCTGCCGGTCTGGCCGAACTCGACGACACGCAGGCGGCGGGAATCATGCTGGCCTATGAGCCGGTGTGGGCCATCGGCACGGGACGGACGGCCACGCCCGAGGACGCCAGCGCCATTCACCGCCTGCTCCGTCTCGCACTCGGCAGCCGGGTGGGCGAGAAGGCAGCGGCGGGCATTCCGATCCTGTACGGCGGTTCGGTGAATCGCGGGAATGCGGCCACACTGCTCGCCGCGCCGGACGTCGATGGACTGCTCGTGGGCGGTGCTTCACTCGACGCCGACAGCTGGGCCAGCATCGTCCGGAGCTGAATCCCGCGCGACCCCCCACCCGATCCGTCGCAACTGTTGGGTGGGGAAGGACTTGCCTCGGCACATTCCCTCAGCCATGTTTGAAGGCTGGCGCGACTTTCGCGCATTCTGAACGCACTCGATTCCGGCTTCGTGACATGTACACGTTCCTGCTGACTCTGCTCATCCTCGACGCGGTCGTTCTGGCGATCGCCGTGCTCCTCCAGTCCGGTAAGGGCGGTGGACTGGCGGCGAGCTTCGGAGGGGCCAGCTCATCGTCGGACTCCGTGATGGGAACCCGGCAGGCGGGCAATTTGCTGACGAAGGCGAGTTGGTGGTGCGGTGGCGTGTTTCTCGGCCTCGCGTTCATCCTGCAGATGATGTCGTCGCGTGGATCGGCGCCGAAGTCGGTGCTCGACAAGCTGGCGACGCCCACCGCGCCGTCCTCCGCACCCGCGGGTGGAGCCGCCCCGGCCGCCCCGTTGACGCAGCAGCCCGCCGCTCCGGCCGCGCCGACGGCACCCGCCAAGCAGCCGTAATCGACGCGTGAGTACGTTGCCTCCCAAGGGGTTCCTCCTCCTCGAGGACGGAACCCTTTTTCTCGGCCGACTCGTCGGTTCGACGACGCCGACCGTCGCGGAAATCGTGTTCACAACGAATATGACCGGCTATCAGGAGGTCTTCACCGACCCCTCGTACCGAGGGCAGACCGTTGTGCTCACCGCGCCGCAGGTCGGCAACTACGGTGTGAACACCGAAGATCCCGAATCGTCGAAGCCGCAGGTTGCCGCCGTCGTGGTCCGTGAGCTCTCTCTCACGTACTCCAACTGGCGCGCCACCGGCGGCCTGCGCGAGTGGCTTGAGGAGTACCAGGTCCCAGTCCTCACCGAAGTCGATACCCGTCGTCTCACCAAGCACCTCCGCTCAGTCGGCGTGATGCGTGGCGTCATCGGGCT
>CAITQY010000489.1 GCA_903894655.1 uncultured Gemmatimonadota bacterium | reverse complement strand
GTCTCATCCAAGCGGACGAGCACCGGTGCGACCACGACGCTCTGTGCTTCCTCGAGCGGATCGCGTGAATCACCGGTGAAAGTCGAGCTCGACCATTATTGGACTGTCATTGACTCGACTGACTTTCGTCATTCAACCCACAGAACGGAGCGGCCACGAGCCAATTAACGAACGGCCAGCAGCTGTTTTCGGCGGCTATCTCATTACAGAACAATGCATTGACTGCAGTTATACGATCGGCGTGATCTCGGCGGCGTTTCACCGATGTCGGCCATCATGCCGGTCCGATCATCACTCACATCGGCGACCACGACACCATATTGTCGGCCAAATTGCACGAAAAGCGCCGATCGCCGAACAAAGACGGATCGGCGAGTTCGCTTCGTCACCGCTGCACAACCGGTTTCTCAACAGCAAAGACGGGGGTTTGACGCATACGGAAGAGATTGATAGCGCAATGACAATGCCGACCCATCCCACCGTAACGTCAACCAATCAGGTTGACGATCAACCCGTCGCCGCGCTCTTTGGCCCGCCGATGGTGCTCCGCCATCACGACGTCCATGGCACGCAGCAGCTCCTCGGCGCGGGCAAGCCGCTCGTGCTGCTCGCGCGGCTCATCCTCGAACAGAAGCCCCTGACGCGTGAGGCGACGATGGCCTTCCTCTGGCCCGAAACGCCGGAGATCCGCGCCAGAGCATCACTGCGTCAAGCACTCCACCTCTTGCGGCAGGCAGTGGGGCCGGGCGTACTCGAAACCACGCGTCAGGTGATCACGCTTGATCGTACGTTCAAATCCGATGTCGATGGGTTCCTCCGTTCGGTGTCAGAGGCCGACGATGACGCGGCGACCCGACAGTACCGCGGCGTCTTTCTGCAAGACCTCTCGATCATCGACTCGTCAGACGCTGAGCAATGGATTGAGTTTGAGCGACATCGGCTAGCTCGCCTCTTCCATGATGCGGCGCTGCGCCAGACGTCGTTCCTGATCGGTTCAGGGCGAGTTCAGGAAGCTGTTGTGCTCTCCCGTCGGCTCCGAGACGCGGATCCGACGGTCGCAAGGTACTGGCGGCCACTCATGACGGCGTTGAAGGCCAGCGGGAATCCTCGCGAGTTCGCCAGTGAGCGCGCGTCGCTGCAAGCGCGTGTGAATGCGGAGCTGGTCGACGATCCCGAATTGGCACGCACCATCATTGGCAAGGACGATGCTGCTGGTTCTACGATCACCGCAACCGGAGGCGTAGATCACACCGAGCCGCCGACGTCGGCGACATGGCGACGCCCGTTCGTCGGCCGAGTGAGCGAACTCGATCACCTCGCATCGGTCCTGAACCGGTCGATTGCGGGTCACCCTGACCGTTGTCTGGTGATCGCCCCCAGCGGCACAGGTAAGAGTCGGTTACTTCGCGAGTTCGCGACCCAGCCAGCCGTCACGGGCAATACCGTGTTCATGGTCGGCGCGGAGCGGTGGTGCCGCGATGAACCGATGAGCTATGTATCGAATCTCATCGAGATCCTCGTGCAACACCCCGCGGCGATCAACATCACGCGCCAATCGGCGTCGGTACTCACGGCGATTACCCCCACGGTGCGGTACCAGTTGGTAGTCACTGCCGCGGGCGCGAGCGAATGTCATCCGGTCGCGGTCGCAGCAGCCCTTGGCAACCTGCTCACGGAGCTCGCCGGCGAGCGGCCGGTGGTGCTCATGCTCGACGATCTACACGCCGCCGATACCGTCTCGCTGGCCGCGCTCGATGCGCTCGTGGACAACCTGCAGGGCGTGCCCGTCCTGATCCTTGGCGCCGCACAACGTCAAGTCGATCCGTCGCTCATGAATTGGCCCGTATGCGCGGTCCCTCGCTTGCTTCAAGAACAAACTGCAGCTTTGCTCGCGCAAGTCGCGGGAGCGATTGTCAGCCCCGACGTCGTCGAACCGATTCACCGAGCCTCCGACGGACGACCGCTGATCGCACAGCACCTGGTACGGTCGCTGTTGGAATCCGACCAACTCCGCGTAGCCCGCGACCTCACGGACTGGGCTGCCGAGCCGTGTGCGGCGCTTGACTCGCGCGATGTGCTGGCTGCGCGCATCATGCGTCGTTCCCCAGAGGAGCGCCAAATGCTCAGCGTGATAGCGGCGGCCGACTGCGCACTACACATGTCACGTCTGGTCGACGCCATGCCGCCATCGGTGGACACATTGGCCTGTGTGCGCGAGCTCACCGGCGCGGACTTGGTCACCGTTGACGAGAATGACGACATCAGGATCACACACGACAGCGTCGCCGTCGCCATTTTGGGCAACCTGACACTGCCGGTGAGACAGTCGATCACGCGTCGCGTGGCCATCGCGATGGCTCCGCACGCCTCGACGTTGCACGAGATGCGGCGCGTGGTCCACTTGCTCACAGCGGCCGACGCGCCGACCGACATCGACGCGGCGCTCGAGCAATGGCGCGGGCGCCCTTCCAGCAACGGCGTGGCGGCATCCGCCATTGTGACCATGCTGCGGCCGACGACTCACGCACGGGCCGAGATCACACCGCAGCGAGCCAGTTACTCCGCCCTCGTGGTGTACGGACTCCTTGCCGCGCTGATCGGAGCGCTTGTCCTCTCGCTCCGGATGTTCACGCTTCGGTAAGTCGTGTGCCGCCGACGTTCTCTCGCTGGTCCTCGCTGCCGCACAGTGATACATCGGTCCAGTGGTACAGGGTGCGTTATACTCCCATCTTACGCCTTCGTCACCCCTCGCCCACCGCCCCATCCCCACCCC
>CAITQY010000488.1 GCA_903894655.1 uncultured Gemmatimonadota bacterium | reverse complement strand
CCAACATCGTGCCTTCCAGCGAGCGCGTGCGCGGTGCCACGAGATCGATGTGCGACACGCCGCGACGCCATCCACGCCACGTGCCGTAGTTCTCACGCTTGGCGTCGATGCCCCACGACTTGTACTGCGCGATGGCCCAGTCGCTGGCTGCCAGCATCCCTGGACTTCCCGTGAGACGCGGACCGATGGAGTCGAGGAGTGCCTGACCGAGTGGCTCGACGCGGGACGAGTCCATGCCGATCTGCCAGATGCGCTTGATGGCTGGGTTGTCGGTGGGGAAGGTGGTGGGGCGCTGGGCGCTTGCTTGTGTGGCTGCCGAGAGGCCGAGGGCGGTGGCGACGGCGGCGAGGGCCGCTGTGCGCCGGAGGGTGGAGGACATGGGCGGGGACGAGTGGGGACTGGTGGGAGCGGGGATCCCGCACAATGCAGCCCACGACGGGGGAACGCGAGTGGCGGGGGACACCCAGACGCTGTCGGATCTCCCACGAAAGCCTAGTCTCTGTCAGACCGATCGCGCATCATGTGTCTACCGGCGGCGCGCGTTCCCGCCGCGCACCCAGCGCGCGTGGGTCGATCACGAGGAGACGACAATGGGCTACGAAATTCCGTTCAATCGGTTTGCCGACATGATGAATGCAGGGCTGACGGCGTGAGCCGCTTACCGATGGCGCTCCCTGCGGAGTACGGCGCCTGGCTGGCATCCCTCAAGCAGCGCATCCAGGGTGCGCGCGCACGGGCGGTGCTCTCGGCCAACGTGGAACAGATCCGACTTTATCACGAGATCGGCCGTGACATTGTCGCTCGACAAGCACACGACGCCTGGGGAACCAAGATCATTGAGCGGCTCTCGGCCGACCTGCGGGCGGCGTTTCCCGATGCGAAGGGTTTCTCGGCGCGGAACCTGATGTATATGCGGGACTTCGCCAGTGCCTATCCCGATCCGGCAATTGTGCAGCAACCTGCTGCACAATTGCCGTGGTTCCACATCGTCACGCTCATCACCAAGCTCGACACGCCCACACTTCGCGAATGGTACGCCCGCGAGGCCATCGCACAGGCATGGAGCCGCGAGACGCTCAACCAGCAAATCCGCAGTCAGCTGCATCTGCGGCAGGGTTCGGCCGTGACCAACTTCGCTCAGCGCCTGCCGGCGGAACAAGCCGGCATGGCAGCCCAGATTCTCAAGGATCCGTACCACTTCGATTTCCTCGGACTCGGCGACGAAGCCCGAGAGCGCGACATCGAGCACGCGCTGATGCGCCACATCACGCGCTTTCTGCTGGAGTTGGGAGCGGGGTTCGCGTTTCTGGGTCGTCAGGTTCGCCTCGAGGTGGGCGGCGACGAGTTCTTCGTCGACTTGCTGTTCTACCACACGCGCCTCAAGTGCCATGTCGTGGTCGAGCTCAAAGCGACGGAGTTCAAGCCCGAACACGCGGGTCAATTGAACTTCTACCTGAGTGCCATCGATGCGCAGGTGAAGGCCGCAGACGACCGCCCGACGATCGGTCTGCTGCTCTGCCGATCGCAGAACCGGCTGGTGGCGGAGTACGCCCTGTCCGGCATCGACAAGCCGATCGGCGTGGCAGAGTATCAACTCGTGCGGTCGCTGCCTGAGCCATTGGATACGAACCTGCCGAGCATCGAGGAGATCGAAGCGGAGCTGTCACGCGATCTTTCCGAAGTGGACGGGCGCGACCTACCTGAGGACCGGGCGACGTAAGCGCGGACGCGGGCATCTGTCATGATGCAAGACGTGTTACAAAAGCGGCGAAATCGAACCATACCAGCGGATCGTGTTACAGGTCCTAACGCGATCACTCCGACGCTGAGCCTCCACCACGGCAGCCTTGGTAACGCACGCGTTAACAATTCCGTCTACCGCTCAGTAAACTGACCAGTAACCGGAGGAGTCATCATGGCACAGACGCGAATTCTCGACAGCGACTACGCGCTCTTGCAGGAGCTGGCCGCCAGCACCGGGAAGCAGCATCAGGAAATCATTCACGAAGCGTTGGCGGCGTACCATCGCGACCGGATGATAGACGAGATCAATGCCGCGTTCGCGGCGGTCAAGCGGGACGGCACGGCATGGCGCGAAGAGCAGTCGGAACGGTTGGCTTGGGACGGCGCGGCCGCATCCCGACGCATGTCCTGGTACCAGCGGGCGAAGCCGGATTGACCTTCGACAGCTACATCAAGTGCGAGGATCTGCGCTCCGTTTCGAAGGATCGCCTGGTGCGACACCTGGGCGACGTCACGTACCCGCGTATCGAAGGGGTCGAGCGGTATGTGCGCCTCCTGCTGGGTCTGTAGTTGGCGGGTGGATGGGTAGGCCGGGCAGCGGGAGCATCGAGGGGGTGTACCTGGAGGCCCCAGGTGCCGCACCCACAACCGTACGGAGGCCGTGCATGCATCGATGGGCGTTGGGAATGCTGTCAGGTACTGCGCTGGCCATGACGATGGTTGCGAGTGCGAGTGCGCAGCCGCTCGACCGTTCGGCAACGTCGAACACGAGCGGGTTGTCGGTCGGGATGCATCTCAATACATCGGCCATTCGATCGCCAGACCGCGTGACCGACAAGGGCGGCGGCGTTGGACTCCGACTCTCCTACGGTGTGAACCAGACGGTCGCGT
>CAITQY010000487.1 GCA_903894655.1 uncultured Gemmatimonadota bacterium | reverse complement strand
CTGACCTCTTGAATGCCATTCAAGCGCTCTCCCAACTGAGCTACGCCCCCGATACTGGCTTCCTGCGGTCCGCCGTTCCGTACCCCCTTCCCGGCAGGACCGTGCCGGCGAGGGCATCAGGAACGCGCAGTCTAGTGCGGTGTATGTCCGGCGTCAAGCAGAGTTCCGCAGATTACACTGGCGAAACACTCCCGTCGGCGTATCTTGAGAGGCTATCCCCGTAATTGCTCTGCCGTCGTCTGCTGGGATCTCGTGGGGCGTCGGCGCCGTTAGTTGGCAAGCCGTTTCCATTTCGTTTCCTCCTTCAGGGATGCTGTCTCATCCCAAGGTCTCATAGAACGCCATGACTGAAGTCAAGCGGAAGCGCCGTCGTGCGGCACCCGCGGGCATCGCGCCCAGTGAACCCGAGCGCGATATCCTCGACCAGTATCTCTACGAAGTCAGCACGTATCCGCTCCTGAAAGCGGCCGAAGAGATCGAGCTCGCGAAAAAAATCCGGACCGGCGACCAGGATGCGCTGCAGGAGCTCGTCAAGCGCAACCTCCGCTTCGTCATCTCCGTGGCCAAAAAGTACCAGAACCGCGGATTGCCCCTCATCGATCTGATCGGCGAAGGCAACGTCGGCCTCCTCACGGCCGCGCGGAAGTTCGATCCGGATCAGGGCGTCAAGTTCATCTCGTACGCCGTGTGGTGGATCCGCCAGGCCATTCTCTCGTCGCTCGCGCGGCAGGGACGCACCGTGCGCGTGCCGCTCAATCGCACCGCCGATCTCTCGCGCATCATCAAAGCCTCGGAAATCCTCCGGCAGAAGCTCCGTCGTGAGCCGTCGCCGGAAGAGCTCGCGCAGGTTACCGGTCTCTCGGTCGACGTGGTGCAGTCGCTCGCCGCGCTGAACACGGGCGACGTGCGTCTTGATGCCCCCATGGATCCCGACGGCGATCGCTCGCTCATCGAGCGGTTCGTCGCCGACGAAATGCCGGACACGGAAGAAGAAGCGATGAATCGCTTCCTCACCGACGAAATCGAACAGGCGCTCTCCACGTTGCCGCCGCGCGACGCCAAGGTGCTCCGGCTCTACTTCGGTCTCGAAGGCGGCCGTGAACACACGCTCGAAGAGATTGGCAGCATGCTCGGGGTCACCCGCGAGCGCGTGCGCCAGCTGCGCGATCGTGCCCTCAAGCGCCTCCGCGAAGGCGATGTGGGTCGCGCCCTGTCCAGTTTCGCCGCGTAAGCGACGATCAGCCGCGAACCCGGACCCGTAGGGTCCGTGGCACCAAGGGGCGTCCGACGGTCGGGCGCCCCTTCGGCGATGCACCCGGCGTTCCACGCCTACTTTCGCCGCACATTGGCGGTACATTTGTGATCTCATGATCGAGTTCAAGAACGTCCACAAGGCTTTCGGGCCCAAGCAGGTGCTCCGCGGTTTCTCCCTTCAGGTCAACGAAGGCGAGACCATGGTGATCATCGGCTATTCCGGAACCGGCAAGTCGGTGGCGATCAAGCACATCGTCGGTCTCCTCGAACCCGATGAGGGCGAGGTCTGGGTCGATGGCCTCCGCGTCGATCAGCTCGCGCGCAAGGACCTGTACGCGCTGCGTGGACGCATCGGCTACGTGTTTCAGTTCGCGGCGCTCTTCGACTCCATGACCATCGGCGAAAACGTCGCCATGGGGCTGCGCAAGCAGGGCGAACTCAGCGAGTCGGAAATCACCACCCGTGTCGACGAAGCGCTTTCGCTGGTCGACCTCCCCGATGTGAAGGGGCGCATGCCGGCCGAACTCTCCGGTGGCATGCGAAAACGCGTCGGCATCGCCCGCGCCATCGCGCTGCGCCCCAAGTACATCCTGTACGACGAACCCACCACCGGTCTCGACCCGGTGACGTCGGCCACCATCGACGCGCTCATGGTGCGCATGCGTGAGCAGCTGGGCGTGACCGGCATCGTCATCACCCATGACATGCGCAGCGCCTACACCGTGGGCACGCGGATCGCGATGCTGTACGAAGGGCAGGTGCGCGCCGTCGGGACCGTGGACGAAATTCAGCGCAGCACCGACCCGCTCGTACGGCAGTTCATCGAAGGGCGCGCCACGCTCGAAGGGAGCGCGCCGCTGATTGGCGTCGCCAGTGGCGTCGCCGCCACGGCGCGCTGAGTCGTGCGCTCGCGCGGCACCTTCCGGTAGCATCGCCGTGACGACTCCGCGCGATCCGCAGAAGCGCTCTGGGCGCGCCACGCTCGAGACGTCGGCTGGGGGTGTCGTGTATCGCGTGCAGGACGGCGAGCCGATGTTCCTGCTGATCCGCGATAGCTACCAGAACTGGGGATTTCCGAAAGGACATCTCGAGACCGATGAACCGCCCGATGCCGCCGCGCTGCGTGAAGTGCGCGAGGAGACCGGGCTCGACGATGTCGCGCTCGACGGCACGATCGATACCATCGACTGGTTCTTCCGCTTTCGCGGCAAGCTGGTGCATAAGGTCTGTCATTTCTACCTCATGCGCAGCAACAGCTCCGACACCACGCCGCAGCGGGACGAGGGGATCACCGCCTGTCGGTGGGCCTCGTTTCAGGACGCCACGCAACTGGTCTCGTACGCCAATGCGCGCGACGTGTTGCTGCGCGCCAACGCCATGGTCCGCGGCGAAGATCCGGCCGCTGATCCGGCCCAGGCACCCACGCCCCGCGCCGGCGTGCACACGGAGCACTCCCGCTGATGGCCACCCGGCATGGCGCCGACAGCGCGGCGCCGCCG
>CAITQY010000486.1 GCA_903894655.1 uncultured Gemmatimonadota bacterium | reverse complement strand
GAGTGCGTGCTCGATCTCGTGGAGCGCGGCCATCGCCTCGTGGCCGACGACCTTGTGTTCGTCTCGCGCCGCGGCAACGATGTGCTCATCGGCAAGGGCCATGAGCTCCAACGGCATTTCATGGAAATCCGCGGCGTCGGGCTCCTCGATGTGCCGGCCATCTTTGGCATTCATGCGGTGCGTCAGCAGAAGCGACTCGAAGTGGTCGTCGTCCTCGAGGAGTGGGACGCCGACGCGTCCGTCGACCGCACGGGCCTCGACGTGCAGACCCAGGATATCCTCGGCGTCGAGGTGCCCAAGATCACCGTGCACCTCAATCCCGGGAAGAATATCACCGTCATCGCCGAAGTCATCGCGATGAACCATCTCTTGCGGTATTATCGCGGCTATGATTCGGCCACGGCCTTCAACGAGCGGTTGATCGGTCAGATGCGCCGGACGTCCGACGTCCAGCGATACCTGCAAGAGGATGATGAGTGATGAGGAGCCCCGCGTGAACACCGTGACCGACACCGAGACTGCCACCGACGTCGCGCCGGCGACGGTGCGTGCCATCGTGGCCGGTCATGGCTCGTTTGCGAGCGGCATCATCTCCGCCGTGGAGCAGATCACCGGCAAGGGCGCCTCGTTTCTCGCCATGTCCAACACCGGGCTGTGCCTCGATGACATTCAGCACACGATCGCCCGTGCGCTCGACGATTCCGGCGCGCACGTCATCTTCACCGACTTGCCCGCCGGCAGCTGCACGATGGCCGTGCGCCGCATGATCCGGGCGCGCCCCGGCGTGCTGCTGGTCACCGGGATCAACCTCTCCACGCTGCTCGACTTCGCCATGCAGGAATCCATCGAGCCCGTCGTCGCCGTGAACGCCGCCCTCGAGCGCGGTCGCGCGTCGATGGCGATTTACGGCGCCTGAACCCATGCCCATCGCGCTCTTTCGCATTGACGACCGACTGATTCACGGGCAGGTCGTGGTCGGATGGGGACAACCGCTTGGCCTCGGCTTCATCGTCCTGGTGGACGACGAGGTCGCCTCCAGCGAGTGGGAGCAGGAGCTCTATCGCATGGGCGTTCCACCCGAGATGTCCGTGCAGTTCTCCACCGTCAACGAGGCCGCCGCACACCTCGCCGAGCTGCAGAAGCGTCCAGAGGCAGGCATTCTGCTGGTGGGCGACATCGGGACGATGGGGCGGCTCGTCAAGCAGGCCGACGGCCGCATTCGGGCGGTGAATGTGGGCGGCGTCCATCACTCGCCCGGTCGTGTACAGCGCCTCCGCTTCGTGTTTCTCACCCCCGCCGAGGAGCAGGGGCTACGGGACATTGCCGCCCAGGGGGTCGATGTCTCGGCGCAGGATGTCCCCAGTGCCCGCCCAGTGCCGCTCGGCGAACTGCTGGCGTCCACCACGGGCACCTGATGGTTGGCGCAACGTGGGCGCTCGACGTCCTGCCGTTGTCGCTGCTCGCCGGCGTCATCGGGCTCGACGTGGTCAGCTTTCCACAAGCCATGATCTCGCGGCCGATCGTCGCCGCGACCCTTGGCGGCGCCATGGTTGGCGCCCCCGTCGCCGGTCTCGTCTGCGGAGCTGCCCTCGAGTGCCTGGCCCTCGAAGCACTTCCGGTCGGCGCCTCGCGCTACCCGGAGTGGGGCAGCGCGTCGGTCGTCGCCGGTGCCGTGGCCGCGACCGGCGTCACCGCTGGCACCATGCCCTTGCCCGGAGCCTTCGCCGTGGGCGTCGCTGTTGGGATCGCCACCGCGTGGATCGGCGGGCTCACCATGATCCGGCAGCGCCAGATCATCGCCGCCTTCGCGCGTCCGCGCCTGGGCCAGCTCGCGGCGGGTAATCGCAACACCGTCGTCGGACTGCAGGTCTTCGGCATGACGCTCGATCTCGTCAGAGCGGCCCTGCTGGGCGCGCTGAGCTTCATCCCTGGACACGTGCTCGCCGACGGCGTGAACGGCCGCTGGAGCGTCCCGGAGGACCTGTCGCGGGCCATTGTGGTGACCTGCGTGGCCGCCGTCGCTGCCGCATCGGTCTGGAAAGACTTTCACACGATCAGCGGGACCCGACAGCTCTTCCTACTCTCCCTCGCCGTGGGCACGCTCATGGTGGTGCTCCGTGCCTGACGAATTCCTGCGCTCGGACGCTCCTCAGGATGCCCTGCGCACCGATACGGTGAGCATGCCCGTGCCGGGCATGGCGTCCGGGCCGCCACTGAGCTCCGGACTGCGGCTCTCGATGTACTTGCGCTGCCTCGCCATTCAGGGGTCGTGGAACTACGAAATCCTCGTCGGGAACGGCGTCGGTTTTTGCGTGGAGCCGGCGCTGCGGCTGCTCCCCGGTGGCATCGACGGGCAGCCCTACCGCGAGGCGTTGGCGCGTCAGTCGGTGTACTTCAATGCCCACCCGTATCTGGCGGCGCTGGCGATCGGTGCGCTCGCGCGAGCGGAGGTCGAGCAGGTCGCACCGCAACGCATCGAACGCTTTCGGACCGCCCTCTGCGGTCCGCTCGGCAGTGTGGGTGATCGTTTGGTCTGGGCCGCCTGGCTACCGGCCTGTTCGCTCGTGGCCCTGCTGCTGTTCGGCGTCGGCGCCTCGGCGCTTGCCGTCGTGCTCGGCTTCCTCGCACTGTACAACCTCGGGCATCTCGGGCTGCGCGACTGGGCCCTCCGTGCCGGATGGCGGCATGGACTCCGGGTCGCGACCGCCCTCGGCCATCCCGTGCTGCAGCATGGTCCGCGCTACATTGGTCTGGTGTCGGCCGTGTTGGGTGGATTGGCGCTACCCCTCGCGGTGCATCGCGCCATCGGCGGTCCGGCGCCGCTGACTCCCATTCCCGTGGGCGTCGCGGTCGTGACGCCGCTGCTGGCCGTGTTCCTCGTGCGACGACAGGGGCGCGCCGAGGGCTGGCGCGTCGTCCTCTTCCTGCTCGCGGCCTTCGTCCTTTACTCGGTGGTCCGTTAATGGCTGAACGATCGGTTCAAATCGTGAATAAGCATGGACTCCATGCCCGGCCGGCCGCGGAGATGGTCAAGGCCGCTTCGCGCTTCAAGAGCGACATCATGATCTCGCGCGATGACCTCGAAGTGAACGGTAAGAGCATCATGGGTGTCATGATGCTCGCGGCCGAGCACGGCGCCATGATCACCTTGCGCGCGTCCGGGCCCGATGCCGACGAGGCGCTGGAATCGCTGTCCGTGCTCGTCGCGTCGCGGTTCGGGGAGAGCTGATGCAGTCCGTGCTCCGCGGCATCCCGGCGTCGCCGGGAATCGTCGTCGGACCCGTGCACCTCCTGCGCTGGGAAGTGCCCGAAGTGAAGCACCGCCTCATCGATGATGGCGCCATCGATGCGGAAATCGTGCGGTTGCACGACGCCTTCGAGCGCGCCCGCGATCGCCTGCGCCATCTGCGCGCGCGCGCTGAGCAACAGGTAGGGCCCGAGGAAGCCGCGATCTTCGACGTGCAAATCTCCATCCTGCACGACGGCGAACTCACGCGGAGCACCGAAGCCCTGATTCGCCAGAATCTCGGGGCCGAGAAGGCCTTTGATCTCATTCTTCTCGAATGGCGGCAGCATTTCGCGCGGCACTCGGCGCCCATGCTGCGCGAGAAAGTCGGCGATCTCATGGACGTGCACATCCGCGTGCTCTCCATGCTGCTCGATCTCCCCGATCATGACCCCGTCGATGTGCCGCCCGGCGCGCACGCGATTCTCGTCACGCACGACCTCACGCCGTCGCTCACGCTGCAGCTCGATCGCAACTGCATCTCCGCCATTGCCACCGAAGCGGGCACCGCCACCGCGCACGTCGCGATCCTGGCGCGCTCGCTCGGGCTGCCGGCCGTCGTCGGCCTGCGCAACGCACTGTCCTTCCTCGCGCCGGGGCAGATCGCCATCCTCGACGGCAGCGAAGGCACGCTGCTCATTGCGCCCTCCGACCACGAACTCGAGGACGCTCGGCTCCGCGTTGAGCAGGAAGCCGGTCGCGTTGGCGAGATGCGCGAGATCGCGCACAGCGAGGCGATCACCCCCGCCGGTGT
>CAITQY010000485.1 GCA_903894655.1 uncultured Gemmatimonadota bacterium | reverse complement strand
GCGCTCGGGTGTGAGGGGTTCCTTGACCTTGACGATGAGGTGCGCCGCGTCAAACACCTCGGCGGCGGTTTTTGCAACCATGGCTCCGGCGTTGCGGTATGCCTCGTCGGTGGCGCTTATGCCGGCACCCGCGCCGGATTCAACGATCACTTCATGGCCGTCCGAAGCCAGCACGCTCACGCTCTCCGGCGTCAGCCCGACGCGGTACTCGTGAACCTTGATTTCCCGGGGAACTCCAATGCGCATGATGTGCGTTCCTTGCAGCGCCTCGTTTTCAATAGCTATTCATTTCAGACCACCTGCGGAGGGGAATGCGGTATCCACCTTGTAAAAGCATGGCCTATCCTAGGCGCGGTAAGGACGGGAATCTTGATTTAGAGCAAGGATCGGGCAGGGAACAACCCCGCCTTTCGCTTTGCCCTGAAGCGACGGGAGGTCAGGGAATCCTGGCCGGTATTGAATGGCGTGACACCCGGTTCCCGGAATCAGGATATAAAGCCGGTTCTCGACTCTGTTGCCGCGATAAATATCTGAAACAAAAAGTAATCTTGCGAGCAATGCCGAATTCGGCAGGGTGAGTCCACTATCCGGGAAATGATTCGTTGCCGTCCGAAAAAAACTGTCGCACCGTAAGCCGCAAGCCAACAGGCGCATTGTTGGGGTTCCTGTTTGCCGGCACATTGATGCTGGTCAGGGAAGCCGTTGCCGCAGGGACGATTAACGTGGGCATCCATGCCACGGTCATGCGCCACGCCTCGATCTCATCCATACGGGCACCGCGAAGCATAGAAGTCAGCCCCGAGGATGTGGCGCGCGGATATGTCGAACTCGGCGAGCCCATTGAGCTTTCGATTCGAACGAATGCACCCGAAGGCGTTCTGATCGGTTTTTCGCTGAAATCGGTCGCCGTGCACGCCGCCATTCTGGAGGGGGAGGCAGGAAAACTGAACCTGTCCCGTTTCGGGGCGACCCTGCCGGTGGTCAAGCAGGGCGTGGGGTTGCAGACCCAGATCGTCAGGCTGAGGGCGCGGCTGGAACTCTCAGAGGCCGCGGTGCCCGGAACGATTTCATTTCCAATCGTCATGTTCGTTGCGCCCAACTGAATAACGGGACAGGAGCGGATCCCGATTCACTGCTGATCGTGATCCCCGCAATATCGTCGAGCAAGTTCCTGCGCCACCCTGCGCAATACGCCCTTCCAGTCGCCCCGGGATGACTGACGGAAGATGTGCATCGTTGGATACCAGGGGCTGTCCTCGCGCTCCAGCATCCATCGCCAATCGGTGTTGATCCGGTTCAGAAGCCAGACCGGTCGCCCGAGGGCACCCGCGAGGTGCGCCACAGAAGTATCGACGCTGATTACCAGGTCGAGGCGCGCAATCAGCGCCGCAGTGTCCGCGAAATCCGCTGCATCATCCATCCAGTCATGCAGCTTGGGGTGATGTGCAGGCGGCTCCCCGTCGACCGGCTTTTGCAGGCTGATAAAGGATATTCCGGGCACGTCAAACAAATCCGCAATCAGCTCGAACCCGATGCTGCGGTCGCGGTCGCCTGCATAGCCCGGATTGCCTGCCCAGGCGAGCCCTATTTTCG
>CAITQY010000484.1 GCA_903894655.1 uncultured Gemmatimonadota bacterium | reverse complement strand
GTTGCATGCCGGGGAGTTTTCCTGCTAGAGGGAATCTCCTGACAATCTGTCACCGTTCTGCTTTGGATCTCATGACGGTATCGCGTCCCTTTGTCACACACGAGCGCGTCCGCTGGGCGGATGTGGATCTCGTGGCGATCATGCGCTTCAGCGCCTTCACGCGCCTCGTCGAAGTGGCTGAGCAGGAACTCCTGCGGGCGGCCGGCCTGCCCTACGCCACGCTCTTCGACAATCCGAGCATCTGGATGCCGCGCCGCCGTCTGGAAATCGACTATTTCGCACCGGCCCGTCTCGACGATGAACTGGCGCTCGTGACGTACGTGTCGCGGATGGGTGAGACGTCGCTCACGCTGCAGGTGGACATCCGTCACGCCACGCGCAACACGTTGGTCGCGGCCGCGACCATGGTGGTCGTGTGCGTGACGGTGGCGGAATTCGCAAAACGGCCGTTGCCGCGGAGCGCCCGTGAATCGCTGGCGCCGTTCGTGATGACCGTGGACGAGGCCCGGGCTGGCGCGCCCGAAACCCGCTAGATTTTCGATATGTCTGACATGACGTACGTACGCAAAGGCTTCGGCCTGAAGGCCGAGGTGCAAGACACCCTCGCGGCCGACTACACCGGTCAGCTGGTGGATATGCTTCGCGCGCGCGAGTACACGCTGCACGCGGGCCAGACGACCGTGCGCCTCGCCAAGGAGTTCGGGTTCTGCTACGGGGTGGAGCGCGCCGTGGACTACGCGTACCAGACCCGCCTGAAGTTTCCCGAGAAGCGCATTTTTCTCGCGGGCGAGATCATCCACAATCCACACGTCAACGCGAAATTGCGTGAAATGGGTGTGGTGTTTCTGGCGGCGAGTGGCAAAGGATTCGACTACACACCGGTGGCGCCGGCCGATGTCGTGATCCTCCCTGCGTTCGGCGTCACGATTCAGGATTTCCAGACGCTGCGCGAGCTCGGGTGCGTGGTGGTGGACACGACCTGCGGCTCGGTGCTGAACGTGTGGAAGCGGGTCGAGGTGTATGCGCGCGACGGCTTCACCTCGCTGATCCACGGCAAGTTCTACCACGAAGAAACGCGCGCGACGGCGTCGCAGGTGGAGAAGTACCCCGGCGGGCAGTACCTCGTGGTGCGCGACATGGTGGAAGCGGATCTGGTGATCGACTACATCGAAGCCAAGGCCGGCCAGCCGACGGCGCGCCCGCCGCTCTCGCGGGCCGAGTTTCTGGAGACGTTCGCGAAGGCCGCGTCGGATCATTTCGATCCCGATCTGCATCTCGATCGCATCGGCGTTGCCAACCAAACCACGATGCTGGCGCGCGAATCGTTGGCGATCGGTGCGGCCGTGGGTGATGCTATGGCGCGCGCTCACGGCGAGGCGCATCGCTCGGAGCATTTTCGTACGTTCGACACCATCTGCAGTGCCACGCAGGATCGGCAGGATGCGGTGGTTGAACTCCTGGCGGAGCCGCTCGACCTTATGGTGGTCGTGGGCGGCTACAACTCCAGCAACACGATTTCGCTGGCGGCCCTCTGCGCCGAGCAAGTGACGACGTACCACATTGCCGATCCCGACGAAATCGATGTCGAGGGCAATGCGGTGCGCATCCGACGCGTGGGCCCGCATCATCACGAAGATGAAGTGACGAACTGGCTGCCGACCACGGGGCCGTTGCGGGTCGGCATTACGGCCGGCGCCAGTACTCCGAACAACAAGATCGGACAGGCGGTGGCGCGAGTCTTCGCCATTCGCGGCGAGCACGTCGACACGAGCGTCTGACGGCGTCGCACAGTTCACCTTCTCGGAGATCTCGGCGTATGAACGGAACGATGGTAGAGTTTTCCGCGACTGGCGGTACGGACGGTGGTCATGCCGTCGGGTACCTCTCGCTGCCGCCGTCTGGCCACGGTCCCGGCCTGCTGGTGCTGCAGGAATGGTGGGGCCTGGTGGACCACATCAAGCAGCTCGCCGATCGGTTTGCCGCGGCCGGTTTCGTGGCGCTCGCGCCCGACCTGTACCGCGGTGAGCAGGCGACAACGCCGGATGACGCCAACCGCCTGCTGATGGCGCTCGACATGCCGCAGACCGCCCGCGCGTTGCGCGGCGGCGCGGAGTACCTGCGCGGGCTCGACGCCGTGTCGCCCAAGACGGTCGGTGCCATCGGGTTCTGCATGGGGGGCCAACTGGCGTTGTACTCGGCCACGGCGCATCCCGACGTGATCGATGCCGTCGTGGATTTCTACGGCATTTTCAATCCGAAGGTGCCGGTCGACCTTTCGGCGCTGCGGGCGCCGGTGCAATCGCACTTCGGCGAACATGACAAGTCGATTCCGCGCGAGCGGGCCGAGGCGTTGATGGCCGAGGTCTCGGCCACGGGGGTGCGCGCCGAGACGTACTTCTACGACGCCGGTCACGCATTTTTCAACGACACGCGCGACGCGGTGTATAACCCGGACGCTGCGGCGATGGCGTGGGAACGGACCCTCGAGTTTCTGCGGCAGACGCTGGCGTGAAGTCCGCCGCTCGAGCGCAGGAAGGGCCGCATCGCGCCGCGACGCTGGTTCACAACGACTTCAAGCTCCGTACACCTCAAAAATCCCGGCGGCTCCCATCCCACCGCCGATGCACATGGTGACCATGCCGTAGCCGCCACCGCGCCGCCGGAGTTCATGCACCAGCTGCGTGGTGAGCTTGGCGCCGGTGGCGCCGAGGGGATGACCCAAGGCGATGGCGCCGCCGTTCACGTTGATGATGCTCGTGTCCATGCCGAGTTCCTTGATCACGGCCAGGGCCTGCGCCGAAAACGCTTCGTTGAACTCGATGAGCTTGAGATCGGCGAGTGTGAGCCCCGCGCGCGCAAGGGCCTTGGGTACGGCCTTGATCGGACCGACACCCATGATGTCGGGATCGACGCCCGCCACCGCGAAGCTCACGAAGCGCGCAAGCGGCGTGAGGCCGAGCTCCTT
>CAITQY010000483.1 GCA_903894655.1 uncultured Gemmatimonadota bacterium | reverse complement strand
GGCACGCGCGCTGTGCACACGAGCGCACCGAGTTCCATCAGCGCTTGATTGTGCGTCCACGTGGTTTTGCCGGTGCGGGGCAGCAACTGCTCGGCGATGAGCCACAGCTGCTTGAGGCCCGGTCCCGACTTCGGATGCAGGTGCGGCGCAAAAACCCGTTGCAGCACGCGCGCCACGTTGGTGTCCACCAGCGCCGCGCGTTTTTCGTATGCAAAGGAGGCCACCGCGCCGGCCGTATACGCGCCCACGCCCGGCAGTTCACGCAGGGCGATCGGCTCGCTCGGAATCACGCCATCCTGTTCGGTGGTCACGTGCTTCGCGAGCGCATGGAGATTCCGCGCGCGCGCGTAATAGCCCAACCCCTCCCACGCTTCCATGACCTTTTTCGGTCGAGCGTCGGCCAGGGAATAGAGATCGGGAAAGCGATCGAGAAATCGCCGGTAGAAGTCGAGCACCCGAGACACCTGCGTCTGCTGGAGCATCAGCTCCGATACCAGAATCCGGTATGGGTCACGCGTCTGTCGCCACGGCAGATCACGCGAGTGCTTCTTGAACCACGCATGCAGTCGCCGGCGAAACGCCGTGGCGGCATCGGGCGCGACCGTCAGGTCGATCGGGGGTAGACGTCGTTTGGCCATCGCGCCAGAACCTAGCGGCTGGACCGCCGAAAGAACAAAGCGGCACTCGTCTTCGACAGACAGGATCATCGACCGCAGTTTGGCCCCGTTCGGTCCCAGAAAGCCGTAGAGTTCTCCGGCAGGCACCAGCAAATCCAGGGAGCGGGCTGATTCGCACGATCGCGGGGTTGTCTTGCCCGTCGGGTCCTCGCACCTTCAGTAACTATGTCCGAACCGGTCCGTCCGTCCGATGCGCTCGTGGTGCGCGGTGCCCGTGAGCATAATCTCCGCAACATCAGCGTCACCATCCCGCGCGACAAGCTGACGGTTGTCACCGGCTTGTCCGGCTCGGGGAAATCGTCGCTCGCGTTCGATACGATCTACGCCGAAGGGCAGCGACGCTATGTCGAGTCGCTCTCCGCGTATGCGCGACAGTTCTTAGGGCTGATGGAGAAGCCCGACGTCGACGCTATCGAGGGGCTGTCGCCCGCCATTTCGATCGAACAGAAATCGGCTGGTCACAACCCGCGCTCCACCGTCGGGACCGTGACCGAGGTGTACGATTACCTGCGCCTGCTCTACGCGCGCACCGGCACGCCGCATTGCCCGAATTGTGGGCGCGCCGTGCAACGGCAGAGCCCCACGCAGATCGCCGAGATGGTGCTGGCGTGGCCCGACGGGACCCGCCTCGAGATCCGCGCGCCGCTGGTGCAGGAACGCAAAGGTGAGTTCAAGGACCTGTTCGAAAGTGCACGGAAGCAGGGCTTCGTGCGCGCGGTCGTCGATGGGGAACTGATCGAACTGGCCGATCCGCCAAAACTGAACCGGCGACTGAACCACTCCGTGTCCGTCGTGGTCGATCGACTCGTGGTGCGCACGGAAGATCGTGGTCGCATCACGGACTCCGTGGAAACGGCGCTGCGGTTGTCCGAAGGACTCGCTGAAGTCGTGCGCTACGACGGGTCCGAGCCGGTCACGGAGATGTTCTCGGAACGCTACGGCTGCCCGGCCTGTGGCATCTCCATGCCGGAACTCGAGCCACGTCACTTCTCGTTCAACTCGCCGTTCGGCGCGTGCGAGATGTGCAGCGGACTCGGCACCACGCGCACGGTCAGTGACGACCTGATTCTGGGGGATCCGAGTATCTCGATCCTCGAGGGCGTCGTGCTGCCGTGGGGCGAACCCGACGGCTACATGCGCAAGGTGATTCTCCCCGGCCTCGCCAAGCAATTGGGCTTCGATCTCAACAAGCCGTGGGGACAGATCCCGGCCAAGGTCCGTCAGCAACTGCTCCATGGTGTCGGCGACGCGCCGCCGCGTGCACGCAAGGCCGTCAAGAAGGCGGTGAAGGGCGCTGCGGCCAAGACCGCCGCCAAGACTGCGGCGAAGGCGGCCGCTGAAAGCACGTGGGAAGGCATCGTCGCCCATGTGCAGCGGCGCTACGACGAGAGCAGCTCCGACGGTGTACGTCTCGATCTGGAATCGTTCATGGTGGCTGGACCGTGCCCGGCCTGCGAAGGCCGCCGCCTGCGCCCGGAATCGTTGGCCGTTACCGTGCACGGCCTCAATATCGGCCAGGTCGTTGAGCGTAGCGTGGTCGATTCGCTGGCGTTCTTCGAAACCGTCCCCGTCCGCAGCGCCGGACATCCGGGACTCGATCCCGGGATCGCCGGCCCGATTCTCAAGGAAGTGCGCGAACGGCTGCGTTTTCTGGTGGATGTCGGACTCGACTACCTCACGCTCAATCGCAGCGCCGAGTCGCTCTCCGGTGGCGAAGCACAGCGCATTCGGCTGGCCACGCAGATCGGTTCGCGCCTCGTCGGCGTGTTGTACATCCTCGACGAACCCAGCATCGGACTGCACCAGCGCGACAACGGGCGTTTGCTCTCCACGCTCAAGCAGCTTCGCGATCTCGGTAACACCGTCATCGTCGTCGAGCACGACGAGGAAACGATCCGCGAGGCCGACTACCTCATCGATCTCGGTCCCGGCGCCGGCAAGCATGGCGGCGAAGTCATCGCGGCCGGCTCCGTTGAAGATGTGATCAATACCCCTGCATCCATCACGGGGCAGTATCTGCGCGGCACGCGGCGCATCGACGTGCCGCTGCATCGTCGTCCGCGCGATGTCGCCCGTATGCTCACGGTGCAGGGCGCGCGCGAACACAATCTGCGCGATGTCACGGCCGAGTTTCCGCTTGGCCTGTTCGTCGCGGTCACCGGTGTGTCCGGCTCGGGCAAGTCCACGCTCGTCACCGACATTCTCCAGCGCACGCTGTCGCGCCACTTCTTCCGGGCCCGCGTGCTGCCAGGGGCGCACACGCGCATCACCGGTCTCGAGCATCTCGACAAGATCATCGACATCGATCAGAGCCCGATCGGTCGCACGCCACGCTCGAATCCCGCCACCTACACTGGCATCTTCACGCCGGTGCGCGAACTGTTCGCTGAGCTCCCGGAAGCGAAGATTCGTGGCTACGGTCCCGGTCGTTTCTCGTTCAACGTGAAGGGCGGACGGTGCGAG
>CAITQY010000482.1 GCA_903894655.1 uncultured Gemmatimonadota bacterium | reverse complement strand
TTGACCTGCCGCGCCTCGAGCCGGCCCCCGACTATGTGCCGGAGTGTCTCGAGACCGGCACGCAGAATCACGAGGGCATTGTCGGCGCCGCCGCGGCCGTGGATTTCCTCGCCAGTCTCGCGATCGACGGCACTGCCTCGCGTCGCGAGCGACTCGGGACGGTCATGCACGCGCTGCACGAGCGTGGCGACGTGTTGTTGCGCGAGCTGTGGGATGGACTGCACGACATCGAGGGCGTGACGGTGTTCGGGCCACCGCCCGGCACAGCCCGCACGCCCACCGTCTCGTTTCATGTGCAGGGGCACCCCTCGGAGGAGGTCGCACGCTTCCTCGCACCGCTCGGACTCTATGTGTCGAACGGTGACTTCTACGCCACGACGGTCGCGCGCCGGCTCGGTCTCGCCCACGAGGGACTCGTGCGCGTGGGCTGCTCGTGCTACACCACGGCCAGCGAGATCGCCCGTCTGCTCGACGGTGTGCGCGCGCTCGTGCAGGGAACGGCCTGAATGATGCCGGCTCTGCGGCGTGCGGCGTTGCGCCGCGTTCGCGCCCTCTTCGCGCTGTCGTTGGGTGCGGCGGCGTTGGTGGCGGCCTGCGGCGACCGTGCGTCGCGTGGCGAGGCGCTGCCGCCGGCGGAGTTCCTGTTTGCGGCCGGCGACTCCACGTACTGGGTGCGCAGCGGCGGTGACGGCATGCGCGTGCGCAGTGCCCCGATCCTGCTCACCGAAGTCGATGGCCGGTTGTTCGAGATTTTCCTCGGCGACGAGGGGGCGGAGTACCCCGACGCCTCGTTCGCGAGCGCGCGCCTGTGGTCGCGCGAACTGCAGCACCGTGACAGCACGCTGCTGTTCGGCGACTCCACCGTCCTGCGCGAACTCGCGGCCTGGCGTCGCGCGCATCCTCGTGACGAGGAGATCGATCCGGCCGACGAAGAAATGCCCAACGATCCGCGCACGGTGGTGAACGACGACATCGAAATCATCGACGTGCATGGACCGTACATCACGATTGAGCATCTGCTCAACGTCGACCTGGACGGCGGTCCAGCGCACCGGCATGCGGGGCGACGGATGGTGCTCGACGTACGCAGTGGCGCCCTGGCCTCGCTCGAGGTGCTGGTGGGGGCCGACGAGGCGCGACGTGTCACGGCGACCGCGCGGGCATCCCTGACGCAACTGGTCGACTCGATCCGCACCGCGGGCGCGGCGGGCGACGAACGGGCATCGGTGGCGTCGGAATCGCTCGAGAGTTTTCGCTTCGATTCCGTCAGCTTCGGCGTGACTGACATTGGCCGTCATCCCGCCGTGGCCTTCATGGTGCCCGGGCATGGCACCGATGGCGAGGCCCTCGCGCTGTATCCGCCGCCTATCACGGTGAACGCGCCGGTGTGGTGGAAATCTGTGCGCGCCACGCTGCCGGAGTGGGCCACGGACTCGGCGCGCGTCACATGGGATCGCGCCACCTACGACATCGCGGCGCGTCCGTCGGCTGATGGCGACGCGCTGGCGCTCGTGCTCATCGGCGGCGCCGTGGGCCAGGCGCGCGAATGGCCGATCGCCACTGTGGCGGCACCGGCGTATCAGCTCATTCCGCTCGATACGCCACCGATCGACAGCGCGGCGCGCGCCGCCTTGTCGCGCGCGTTTGATCTCTCCACGTCGTTGGACGGTCTCGTCCAGCGCGCCAGCTGGCCGCATCGCCCGTCATCCGCCCACGCGACCGTGCCACTGCGGGCCGCTTCATTCTCACGCCGCCCATGACCGATTCTTCCCCCGCCCGTGTGTCCCGCCCCGTGTCCGCCTCGCAGCACGTCACCAGTGAACTCATCATGCCGCATGATGCGAACATTTTGGGGCATGCGTTCGGTGGCGCGATCATGGCGATGGTCGACAAGGCCGCGGCCGTCTCCGCGTTTCGTCATGCGCGCACCGCCTGCGTCACCGCCTCGATCGATCGCGTGGATTTTCGCGAGCCGATCCACGTCGGGGATCTCGTGACCTGTCAGGCGTCGGTGAATTTTGTGGGCACGACGTCGATGGAGATCGGCGTGCGCGTGGAGGCCGAGGATCTGATTACCGGTGCGCGCCGCCATACGAACACCTGTTTCCTCACCTTCGTCGCGATCGACCGCAACGGTCGTCCGGTGCCGATTGCGCTCGTGCTGCCGGAAACCGACGAGCAATTCCGTCGATATGACGCGGCGCAGGCGCGCCGCCGACGTCGGCTCGAAGAGCGTCAGGACGAAGCGCGAGCCGATCGCTAGCGTGGAGCGCCTTCCCCTCGACGCGCGAAGCGACACGTACGCCGCGCTCCGCATTCCGAATTTCCGCCGGTATCTGCTGGCGCTCTTCACGCTGACCCTTGGCATCCAGATCCAGGGAACGGTCGTCGGCTGGCAGATTTATGATCTCACCCACGACCCGCTTGCTCTTGGAATCGTGGGGCTGGCCGAAGCGCTGCCGGCGATCAGCATGTCGCTCTTCGCCGGCCATGTGGCGGACAGCCACGATCGACGCCGCATCGCCCTCCGGGCCCTCTCCGTGCTGGTCCTCTGCTCCTTGGGCCTCTGGTGGCTGGCGCACCCCGCACCGATCGGCGGTGTAGCGCTCACGGCCCCCGCGCGCGTCCGGGCGATCTACGCCGTGATTGTGCTCAGTGGCTTGGCCCGCGCTTTCCTGCAGCCAGCCCGGCAAGCGCTCAGCGCCGAGCTGGTGCCACGCGCGCTGTACAGCAATGCGATCACGTGGCGCACCGGGAGCTGGCAGATGGCGGCGGTGCTGGGCCCGGCGCTGGGTGGCGCCCTGTATGCGCTCGGCGGCACGACATTGGGCTACGCGGTCGATGCCGTCCTCATGACCTTCGCGGTTGGGGCGTTGTTCTCGGTGCGTCATCGCTCGCCGGTGCGTGAGGTGACCGACGAGCCGATCCTGCGCTCGATCACCGGCGGTTTGCGCTTCGTGCTCGGCGAACCGCTGCTGCTGTCGGCGCTCACGCTCGATCTCTTCTCGGTGCTGTTCGGCGGCGCGATCGCGCTGTTGCCGGTGTTCGCCGCCGAAATCCTACACACGGGCCCCTCCGGCCTCGGGCTGCTGCGGGCGGCGCCGGCGGTCGGTGCCGTGATCACCAGCATCGCGCTCACGCGCTGGCCCCCCTTCGCGCACACGGGCCGCAATCTGCTGATTTCGGTCACGGGGTTCGGGGTGTGTACCATCCTCTTCGGCCTCAGTCGCAGCCTATGGCTGTCACTTGGGGCGTTGGCGCTGGCCGGGGCGTTCGACATGATCAGCGTGGTGATTCGGAGCCTCATGCTGCAGTTCCGCACGCCGGAAGCGCTGCTCGGGCGCGTGTCGGCGGTGAATCAGATCTTCATCGGCTCGTCGAACGAAATCGGTTCGTTCGAGTCGGGGCTTACCGCCCGCTGGTGGGGCGCCGTGACCGCCGTCGTGGTGGGCGGTGTGGCGACGCTCGTGGTTGTGGCCACGGTGGCGTGGCGCGTGCCGAGTTTGCGTCGGCTCAAGCAGTTGGTGAAGTAAGGCGCGTTCAGCACGATCGCTGAACCGATCACGCGGAGGCGCAGAGAGCGCAGAGTACGCGGAGAATACATCATGTTGATTGTGCTCTGCGGCCTCTGCGCGCTCTGCATCTCCGCGTCATCAGTTCAACGGCGCCGCGTGATCAGTTCACGAGGCGTCGGCATCCGCGGCCTCAGCCACCGCCGCCAACTCCTCGGTGAGCGACAGCTCGATTTCCGTGCCGTCGCGCGCGATGCTGGCGCGCGGAAACACCGAGCGCGCCTCGCGCTCCAACTCGTGGGCGTCGCGCGAGTAGCGGGCCGAGATATGCGTGAGCACCAGCCGGCGTGCCCCGGCCTTGCGGGCCACCTCGGCGGCTTCCCGTGCGGTACTGTGCCCCGTCTCGAGCGCGCGTGCCGCCTCGTCGTCGGCGAACGTGGCCTCATGAATCAGCAGATCGGCGTCCCGGGCGGCGACGATGGTGTTCTCGCAGGGACGGGTATCGCCGGTGATCACGATCCGTCGGCCGCGGCGGCGTTCGCCGACGAGCACCGCGGGCTCGATCACGCGGCCGTCGTCGAGGGTGATTGACTGCCCCTTGTGGATGCGCCCCCAGAGGGGACCCTCGGGGATCCCCATGGCGCGCGCCAGGTCCGGATTGAAGCGACCCAGTCGCTCCTCCTCGACCAAGGCATATCCAAGAGACTGGGACGGTCCGTGGGAGACGGCAAACGCATCGATGCGATAGTCGGGCTTTTTGACCGACTCACCGGGTTCGAGCTCGGTGATTTCGATCGGAAATGTGGCACGGTCGCCACCTATACTGATGCATTGACGCAACGTTTTGCCGGCGCCACGCGGTCCCCACAGTCTCAGCGGGTCGGTTCTTCCCTGCAGCGCCAAGGTGCGAACGAGGCCGGTGAGGCCAAGAATGTGATCCGAGTGCACATGGGTAAAGAACAGATCGTCGAACGCGAAGGAGATCCCGTAGCGCATCATCTGGCGCTGCGTTCCCTCCCCGCAATCGAACAGGATCGTTTCTCCTTCCCGAATGACGGCAAGGGAGCTGACCCCCCGTTCCACGGTGGGACGGGAGGCGGCGGTTCCGAGGAAACGGACGAGCAGCGGCATGGCGGCAATATAGGCGGAAACGCCCGGTCGCCAGTTCATCAGCCATCCGCGAGCCATCTGAGCGCGGCCCCATGCGTGCGTTACACGGGCATGCTGAACCGGACCGAAAAAGCGGCCTGATGTTTGCAGTGGCGTAGGGTGCAAATCGCCGCGATGTGCTGGTTCTGTGACGCACGCATTTCGTCTAGTCCCAGCCTGTCGCACCAATTCAGTACTTTCGGATGCCGGGGGGGCGAATGACCGGGAAGAGCCGACGTGGATTCGCGTCTATGGATCCCACGCGTCAGCGTGAGATCGCGAGCAAGGGTGGGCGGGCAGCGCACGAAAAGGGGACCGCGCACGAATGGTCGACAGACGAAGCGCGAAACGCAGGGCGAAAGGGTGGTGTCACCGTCAGTCGCGATCGTGCGCACATGGCCGCCATTGGCCGTGAAGGGGGCGAGTCGCGCAGTGCGGCGGCCCGTGAAGCGCGGATGGAAGGACGGAACGCGGAGCGGGAGGTGCCGATGCAGGTGGCCCGCGATGGCGATCGGTTGCCACCAGCCGCACCGTTGGCGGATCGTGCACCCGTGATGCCCCGCAGCGACGAGTCGTCCGCGCGCTGATCCGCGCGCATTGACGACGCCTCGTCAGACATCGCATTGTGCCGCCACTGTGACAGGTGGTCGAAAGCCTCCCGGATGCGTCCGGGAGGCTTTCGTGTACGAATCAACCACGCCCGCGATCAACGCCGCCGCTGATCAACGACGTTGACCGCTTGAACGCGCGGCGGGTGCTCAGCCCGGAAACTGCTCCAGCTGGGCCTGCAGCGTCGAGGGGTCGATGTTCCGACCGCTCACCAGCAGCACGAGCGGCCCGTTCTGTACCGTAATCTTCCCGTGGCGCAGCGCCGCCACGGTCACGGCACCGGCCCCTTCCACTGCCATGCCGGTGGTGCGGTGCAGCCAGGCAATCGTCTCGCCCAGTTCGGCCTCTGTGACGAGAACCATCTCGTCCGCGCAGTATTGCCCGATGTGCAGCGCCTCGGCGTCAATCTGACCGGACAGCCCATCGGCCAGGGTGGGTGTGACCACGGTATCGATCACGTGCCCCGCGGCGAGGCTCTGCGCCATGGCCGACGTTTCCACGCTCTGGGCTCCGATGATTCGCACCTGCGGCGCCAGGGCACGCAGCACCGCCCCCATGCCGCCCAGCAGCCCGCCGCCGCCGGTGCAGATCACGACGGTGTGCATGTCGGGTACCTGTTCCAGCAGCTCTAAGGCGACCGTGCCCTGACCGGCCAGTAGATCGAGCCCGAGGCAGGGATTGATGAAGCGGATGCCCTCGCGGGCCGCATGGGCCTTGGCCACGACCATCGCCGCATCGTAGTCGGCAGCCTCGTCGTTCACGATCGTGCCCAGCGCGCGAATGCCGTCCTTTTTCACTTGCGGCGCCGTGATCGGCACGTAAAGCGTGGCCGGCGTATCGAACGCCTTCGCGGCGTAGGCCACCCCCAAGCCGTGGTTGCCCGCACTCGACGCCACCACCCCCTTCGCGCGCTCCTCCGCCGACAAGCCCGCCAGCACGTTGTACGCACCGCGCACTTTGAACGAGCCGGTGGGATTCTCGAGCTCCAACTTGAATAGCACCTCCACCCCGAACGCCGCCGACAGCGTATCGGAGCGTATCACGCGGCTCGGTGCCAGCACGGGGCGCAATCGCTCGGCGGCAGTACGTACCGCGGCGATGGCAGGGATGATGCTCGGGTCGGGGGCCGGACGTGTGGTCATCTTACTAGAATAGCGTCCTTTCGTGCCGGCGTCACTCACCGGATCGCAGCGCCCCGCCACCCTGCACGCGCGCGATGTAGCCGGCCACGTCGAACTTGAGCTTCGCCCGTGAGGTCACCATGGGCCGGATACCACCCCAGATCGGCTTGTTGCCCCACGGCCGATCCCACAGGCCCAGACACCACATGATGCCGCCCACGCTGTTCGGATCGCGGCCATCGAGCGCGTACTTGTCGTTCAGCAGGTACAGCCACGAGCGGGCCTGCTCGTAGTCTTCCGTCCAGAGCAACACCGTCTTTCCCCACAGCATGCGCGGATAGTTGTGGATCACGCCCTGCTGCACGAGCTCGCGCTGCGACGCGTTCCACAGCGCGTCGTGCGTTTGCGCCGACTCCAGCGTGTCGAGGTCGTACAGCACCGGCCGGGGGTCGCGCACATGCTCGGCCATCGTCTTTTGAATCCACGCCGGCAGCGCCTCGAGACGATCGAAATTCCGCGTGCGGATGCACCAGTTGTACGCCAGCTCGCGCCATGTGGTCACCTGCTGCACGAACGCATCGAGACTCTCCGGCGACGCACCACTGGCGCGCGCTTCGCGCACCACCCGCGCCGAGGCGATCTGCCCGAAGTGCAGATACGGGGACAGTCGCGACGTCCCGTCGCTCACGCTCGCTTCGTTGCGACGGTCCGCGTACGGCATGAGTTCACGCGACACGAACGCGGCGAGACGATCGGCCGCCGCGACACTGCCGCCCAGCAGGGACACGGCGGGTACCGCATGATCGATGTCGCACGCTCGCACGGCGGCGGCGATGTCGGCATCGCTCATGGTGGCGATCGGCAGCAGCGACAAGCCACCCTCGCTCACCGTGGCACGGAGCGACATGCGCAACGCGTCACTTACCGCGACGCGCGGCAGCGCCTCGGCCACCGCCTCGATGCTGTGGTCAAGCAGCTTCGCAATCTTCGGGCGAATCGTGCGCGCGGCGTACTCCGGCTTCTCGAACGCGCCGCTCGGTACCGTGCACACGCTGTCCACGGCGAGCACACGACGGTTCAC
>CAITQY010000481.1 GCA_903894655.1 uncultured Gemmatimonadota bacterium | reverse complement strand
TCACATGAAGGGCTCGTTCACCGGGGCCATCGCCGATCGGGCGGGCAAGTTCGAGCAGGCCGATGGCGGTACACTGTTTCTCGACGAAATCGGCGACATGTCGCTGAGCGCGCAGGCCAAGGTGCTGCGCGTGTTGCAAGACGGCGTTGTTACCCGCATCGGTGGCAGCAAGCCGATTCAGGTGGACGTGCGCGTGCTCGCCGCGACGAACAAGAACTTGGAGGAAGAGATCGCCAACGGCCGGTTTCGCGAGGATCTGTTCTACCGGCTCAACGTGGTGCCCATAACCGTGCCGGCGCTGCGGGAACGTCGCGAGGACATCGAGCAGCTGGTGGTGTATTTCCTGCAGCAGTTCGCGGCCCGTGACGGCTTGCCGGCGCGTGGCATCACCGACGAGGCGCTCGTGCGGCTCTCGGCGCTCGACTGGCCCGGCAACGTACGCGAATTGCGGAACACGGTGGAACGGCTGGTTATTCTGGCCAGCGCGGCCACCATCGCGGCGGCCGATGTGGAGCGCCTCGTGGGGAAGCGGTCGGCCGAACCGGCGGGGCTGGGCCACCTGGTGGATTGCGCGACCTTCGAGGAGTTCAAGGTGGCGGCCGAGCGGGCGTTTCTGCTGGCCAAGCTGCGCGCCTTCGACTGGAATGTGTCGGAGACGGCGCGGGCGCTGGATATGCCCCGGTCGAATCTCTACAAGAAGATCGAGCGTTATGCGTTGACGCGAGAAAGCACGGCGGCGTGAGATGTGCCTGACCTTCAGCCCGACTTGGTATGAGCGACCGGAACTGGGAAGCCGAACTGGCGAAGATCGACAAGCAGCTGGCCTCGGTGTCTGACGAGGCGCTGCTGGCCGAGAGCAAGGCGGTGGCCCCGGCAAAATCGGCGGGGCGCACGGTACCCGCGCCCACGATCGCGGCGCCGGCCCGTTCGGCGGGGGCTGCCGCGCCGTCGGCCGGGGCTTGGCGTGGCTGGGTGAAAGTGGCGATCGCGGTCGGCGCGGCGGCAGGGCTGATGTTCTGGCCGTGGCCGACGTCATGCGGCGGTCCGCTGATCGGCTTCACGGCGGCCACCGGCGCGGTGGCGCTGCTCGGCATCTGGAGCGCGATCGGGACATGGCGTCATCGGTTGGGACTGGCGCATGTGGCGTCGTTGCTGGTGGTGGTGGGGGGTCTCGCGCTGGGTGCTCGCGAGGTGCTGCCCCGCGTAGGCTATGCGGCGCCCACGCCGGCGCGGAGCGAACGCTGGAGCTGTCCGGCCCCGTCGGTCGGTCCTCCCTCAGTAGGTCCCGCGGGCATCCCGAGCTAAGTTTCAGGGATGACGACTTTTCACAACTTCATTGGTGGCGCGTGGGTCGCGCCGTCGACCGGCGACTATTTCGAGAATCGCAATCCGGCCGACCAAACGGACGTGATTGGCCGCTTTCCCTCGTCTGGCGCGGCCGATGTGGAAGCCGCCGTGGTAAGTGCGCAGCGTGGGTTCGATCGCTGGAAGCGCACCCCGGCTCCGGCCCGCGGCGATGTGTTGCGCCGCGTCGGCGACCTGATGGCGGCGCGCAAGGAAGAGATCGCGAATCTGATGACGCGCGAGATGGGTAAGCCGCTCGCGGAAACGCGCGGTGATGTGCAGGAGGGCATTGATACGGCGTACTACGCGGCCACCGAAGGACGACGCCTGTTCGGGCATACCGTGCCGAGCGAACTCGCCAGCAAGTGGGCGATGAGCATGCGCCGCCCCATCGGGGTGTGCGGGCTGATCACGCCGTTCAACTTCCCGATGGCGATCCCCACGTGGAAGGCATTCCCGGCGCTGCTGTGCGGCAACTCGGTGATCCTCAAGCCCGCCGAAGATGTGCCGCACACGGCCACCGTGCTGGTGGAGATTCTCCTCGCGGCCGGACTGCCGCCCGAGGTGATTCAGCTGGTGCACGGCGTGGGTGAAGTCGTGGGCAAGGCCCTCGTGGAGCATCCGCAGGTGCCGGTGATTTCGTTCACGGGGTCCACCGAAACGGGACGCTTCGTGGGCGAGACGTGCGGCCGGATGCACAAGCGGTTGTCGCTCGAGATGGGTGGCAAGAACGCGCAGATCGTGCTCGACGACGCCGATCTGGATCTCGCGATCGACGGCGTGCTGTGGGGCGCTTTCGGCACGACGGGCCAGCGGTGCACCGCCACCAGCCGATTGATTCTGCAACAGGGCATTCACGACACGTTCGTGGAGCGTCTTGTGGCTCGGGCGCAGGCGCTCGTGCTGGGCGACGGCCGCGTGAGCGGCCACGAGGTCGGTCCGCTGGTGAACGAGGCCGCACGCGAGAAGGTCGAGCGCTACGTGCAAATCGGAAAGGAGCAGGGCGCCACGCTGCGTTGCGGCGGCGCGCGGGCCACGGGTGGCGCGCTCGACCAAGGTTTCTTCTTTCAGCCCACGATCTTCACGAACGTGACGGCTGGCTCACGGTTGGAGCAGGAAGAAATCTTCGGACCGGTGCTGTCGGTGATCCAGGTCGCTACCGTCGAGGAGGCTTTCGCGGTCAACAACGGAGTCCGCTACGGACTGTCGTCGTCGGTGTACACCAGCAACGTCAATGTCGCGTTCCGGGCGCTGCAGGACCTCGACAACGGCATCACGTATGTGAACGCGCCCACGATCGGCGCCGAGGCGCATTTGCCCTTTGGCGGCGTGAAGGAAACGGGCAACGGACATCGCGAAGGCGGCTGGGAAGTGTACGAGTTCTACTCGGAGACCAAGGTGGGCTACGTGGATTACTCCGGAGCACTCCAGCGCGCACAGATCGATAACTACTGAGTGCGGTGCAGCAGCACGCCCCGTACGACGAGGAGTGGGTGAGAGGCTGATGGCGCCGGAGAAGGACCACCGCGCGAACGCCCTGCGGGCGGCCAATGGCCGCTCGCGTCGGCGCGCGATTTCGTTCGGCTGGCTCTGGGAATGGGCCAAGGTACTGCCGCCGGCCGTGCTGCTCTTTCTCGTGCTCCGGACGTTCGTCGTCGAAGCGTTCAAGATCCCGTCGAGCAGCATGGAGCGCACGCTGCTCGTGGGAGACTTTCTGCTGGTGAACAAGTGGCTGTACGGGGCCGAGGTCCCGTACACGCGAAAGCGGCTACCGGCCGTGCGGGCCCCGCAGCTCGGCGACATTCTCGTGTTCCAATGGCCCGCCGACCCGTCCAAGAATTTCGTGAAGCGCCTGGTGGGTCGCCCTGGCGACACGCTCTCGATGCAGGACGGCTCGCTGGTACGAAATGGACGCCGGCTGCAGGAGCAATACGTCTCGCACACCGAACCGAATGTCGATCCGATGACCGACGCGTTCCGGTGGCAGCGCGGCTATCTCACGAATACGGCGGCGGCGGGCGCGAATGCACACGTTGGGATGCCGCCGATCTATCGCCCGTCGCGGAACAACTGGGGACCGATTGTCGTGCCGCCCAAGCACCTCTTCGTCCTTGGCGACAACCGTGACGATTCCCTCGACAGCCGCTACTGGGGCTTTGTGCCAGATAGTTTGCTGCGCGGGACACCGTGGCGTGTGTACTACAGTTTCACGCCGGACTCCACGATGCGCGTGCCATGGCTCACCAGTATCCGGTGGGGCCGCTTGGGGGCACGCGTGCACTAGCGTGCGCGAGCCTTCGCGGGCGATTTTGCCGCGCCATGCGTTGACGGGCGGTGCCTTGGTAGTTCACAGTTAACGGATTGCTGATAAGTTGTTGGACGCAGGACGCCGCGCTCTCCCCCCCCCGCCGCGCGGTCGCATGTCCAGTCTCTCTGCCACACGAGCCGCGCTGCCATGGCTGTGACGCCCCCGAAGAAGAAGGTGTCGTACGAGGAAGGCTCCCTTGATCAATACCTGCGTGACATCAGCGCATACCCACTGATCTCCCGGGAAGAAGAAGCCGAACTTGCGCGTCGGATCCGGGTCGGTGATCAGGAAGCGCTGGACAAGTTGGTGCGATCGAATTTGCGTTTTGTGGTGTCCGTTGCGAAAAAATATCAGAATCAGGGCGTGTCGCTGTCCGACCTGATCAATGAAGGCAACCTTGGCCTCATTCGCGCGGCCCACAAATTCGACGAGACGAAGGGCATCAAGTTCATCTCGTATGCCGTGTGGTGGATTCGTCAGGCGATTCTGCAGGCCCTGGCCGAGCAGTCGCGCATCGTGCGTGTGCCGCTG
>CAITQY010000480.1 GCA_903894655.1 uncultured Gemmatimonadota bacterium | reverse complement strand
CGGAGGGTGCGCTGCAGCGTCGCGCGATCCTGCCCTCCATGCGCTCGCTGCAGTTCGGCGGCCGGGCCATCGAGGCGAACAACGCCCGCATGTTCAACTGCGCGTTCACGCACATGGACCGGCTCGATGCGTTCAAGGAATCCTTCTTCCTGCTGATGTCGGGCACGGGCGTCGGCTTCAGCGTGCAGAAGCAGCACGTGGCGCAGCTCCCCACCTTCCCGCTCCGGGCGGCAGAGAACGAGCTGCCGGTGGTGCACTACCTGGTGCCCGACACGCTCGAAGGATGGGCGGATGCCCTCGATGCGCTGATCCGCTCGTACGTGAACGGCACCAAGGTCGAGTTCAACTTCAGCGCCGTTCGCTCACGTGGCCAGCAGCTGCGCACCTCGGGTGGTCGCGCGCCGGGTCACTTGCCGCTCAAGAAGGCGCTGTTGGCGGCTGAACGCATGCTCGATCAGGTGCCGGGCCGCGCGCTCCGTCCGATCGAAGTGTACGACATCATGATGCACGTGGCGGTCGCCGTGCTCTCCGGCGGCATCCGTCGCTCGGCCACCATCTGCCTGTTCTCGTCGGACGACGATGAAATGGCGGCGGCCAAGACGGGCAACTGGTTCGAGACCAATTCACAGCGCGGCAAGTCGAACAATTCCGCCGTGCTCGTGCGCGAAACCGTACAGCCGTCCGATTTCTCGAAGTTGTTCGAGTTCCAGAAGGAGTTCGGCGAGCCCGGTTTCTACTTTGTGGACGACGCCGAGTATGGGGCGAACCCCTGCGTCGAAATCGGCCTCGCGCCGTACATGATCGTGGACGAAGCGGCCCAGGCGAAGCTTGCCAAGTATGGCCGTCCCGACGTCGAGATCGGCTCGCGCGTGTCGGGCTGGCAGATGTGCAACCTCACCACGATCAACGCCGGTGCCTGCGACAGCGAAGATTCGTTCCTCGCCTGCTGCCGCGCGGCGTCGTTGCTGGGCACAATGCAGGCGGCTTACACCAACATTCCGTACCTCGGTGCCGCCACGCGCGTGATCAACGAACGTGAGTCGCTGCTGGGTGTCTCCATCTGCGGCATTCTCGATCGTCCGTCGCTGCTGCTCAACCCGTCGGTGCTGGAACGCGGCGCGAAGGAATGTCTCGACACGAACGCGGCGATCGCCGCACACCTCGGTATCGAGCCAGCTGCGCGCATCACGTGCGTGAAGCCGGAAGGCACCGCCAGCCTCGTGCTGGGCGCGGGCTCGGGCATTCACCCGCACCATGCACGTCACTACTTCCGTCGCGTGCAGGCCGCGCGCACGGAGCCGTTGTACCAGTGGTTCAAGCTGCACAATCCGCACATGACCGAAACGTCAGTGTGGGATCCCGAGACGACCGACGTGATCACCTTCCCGGTGAGCGCCGAGCCCGACGCCATCCTGCGTGAAGATGTTGGCGCCGTGCAGTTCCTCGAGTACGTGCGCTTGGTCCAGGAGCATTGGGTACGCGCCGGTCGTCGTCACGAGCAGTACAACCCGGGGCTGCACCACAACGTGTCCAACACCGTCACGGTGAAGGACGAAGAGTGGGAAGCCGTGCAGCAGTTCATCTGGGACAACAAGGAATACTTCGCCGGCATTTCCCTGCTGCGCGAAACGGGCGACAAGATCTACGCGCAGGCACCGCGCGAAGAGGTCACGACCGAGTCCGATATGATCCGCTGGAACGCGCTGTCCTATCGCGAGGTCGACTACACCATGCTGCTGGAAGGCGTCGACATGACGACGCTGGGGGACACGGTGGCGTGTGCTGGTGGGGCGTGCGAGATCATCTAGGGTTGGCCGCGCGGAACTGAGCACGCAAAAGCCAACGGCCTAGGAAGCAGGACGGAGGGGGTCAGGAGGGAGGACGCAGGTGAACCGCGAATGGTTCCTGCCTGCTCCTCCCTGACCCCCTCCGTCCTGCTTCCTAAGCGGTTGGCGCTTTAATAGCCCAGCCTAGTGCTTCATCCCCGCACCCGCGCATCCCTCCAGCACGTCGAAGCTGTCGTGCAGCCCTTTGAGGCCGGCCTTGAGCTCGGCGTCGGCGGCCTTCGCGGCAACCAGGGCGGCCACTTTCTCCGTTTCGACCGGTAATCCGGCCTGCGCCTTCAGCAGTTCCGGCTTCTGGCACGCCATCGGCGACTTCGACGCCGCCACCAGCTTGGCCGACGCCACCATCTCGGTGGCCTTGG
>CAITQY010000479.1 GCA_903894655.1 uncultured Gemmatimonadota bacterium | reverse complement strand
CGCGAACGGCACCTCGCGGGCGTCGCGAATCGTGGTCCCGATCCGCTCCGCACTGATGTACGCCTCAACGCCGAGGAGGCGCGCCGCGGTCCACATCGTGATCAGGATCACGAGAAAGATCGCGAGACGCAGGAACGCGCCCCATCGAGGCCCGGGCGCGGGAGCCGTCATGGCTCGCCTCCGGCTGACGTGAACAGCGACGTGATGATACCGGTCGCGAAGATGACCGGGATGCCATACATCGCCCACGGCCACGTGTAGCCGCCCGCTTCGCCGACGATGACATAGCAGCCCACGCCCCACGCGACGCCGACGATCATGCTGGCCCATGCGCCGGCGGTTGTGGCCCGCTTCCAGTGAAAGCCGGCGAGCAGCGCGAACGACAGCGCCGCCACCGGGATGTTGGCCAGGATGAGCCGATCGAGGATCTGGTCTACCAAAAAGGTGGCCCCGAGCCAGCTGCTGATGGCGAAGAGCACGAGCAGTAGGCGCTGCGATGAGACTGTGGCGAGCGTCGGTCCGCCGAAGTCAGCGGCGATCATGGTGGCCATGGCGCTCCATACACCGGCCAGCGTGGTCAGTGCGGCGCCGAACAGCACTGCGTAGGCGAACCCACGCAGTCCGGCGGGCAGCCAGACCAGCACCATCGTGGGCACGGCCAGCTGAGCGTCGGCGAGCAACGGCTGCGAGGCCCGAAGATGGGCTGCCGCGAGCACGACGGCGCCGTACAGCAGGAACACCAGCACCGCGCTGATGCCGACGGCGCGGAAGGCCACCGTGGTGCTGCGGGCGGCGAAGATTTTTTGTCCGTACCACGGCGCGGCGATGTACGTGAAGCAGGTGATCACCATCAGGGTGGAGACGAAGCGCATTGGCAGCGCTGTGCTGTTCCACTGCGCGACCGGGTTCAGCGACAGTTGGCTCGCGGGAAACACGGATGCGAGTCCGCCTGACCACGCACTCTGCTTCATGCCAAGCACCAGCAGGAGCGGCAGCAGCACGATCGTGGCCAGGAACGCCACGACGTCGGCTCGCACAATCGACACCAGTCCACCGGGCAGCACCGACAGCAGCACCACGATGGACAACAGCCCCGAGAGGGCGGGGACAGGTAACCACGCCGGCGCGAGCGGCGTGAACAGGAGGGCGAGCGACTTCACGTACGTGGCCGTGAACCCGGTCATGGCGACTAACAACAACAGCGACGCCGTGCGTCCGACCCCTTTCGAGTAGCGCACGGTGAACAGTTCGGCCACCGACAGGCGGTCGAAGCGCTTCCACGCGCGCGCTACGGTTATCGTGTAAAACAGCAGGCCCACCAAAAAGACCGCCGGGAGTGCCAACGCCATCGGGCCCGCGCCATAGCCCGCGGCGGCGAAGGCGAGCAGCGTACTGGTATTGAACTCGGTCATCACCAGCGTCGCGACCAGCGGAAACAACGACAGGTCCCGCGACGCCACGGTGAATGAGGCAGCCGACGAGGCCTGACGCCACCCGGCGCCGGCCAACAGCAGAAGCAACGCCACGAAGGCGATAATATCGAGCATGGGAATTTCGATGAACGGATCTTTGGTGGTCGCCCGCGGGCGATCCTGGTGGCGCGGCGTGCTGATGCTCGCTGCAGTGATGATCGCCCCCCGCGCGGCCTACGGACAGGCGTCCACCGCGACGATCGAGGGCGCGGTGCGCGGTCAGCCGGGCGCGCCGGTGGTCGGGGCGGAGGTGGCGGGGCAGGGCGTGCGTGTGGTGAGTGGCGCCGACGGACGGTTTCGGCTCGAAGTCGTGGCCGGATCGCCGATCGTGCTCACGGTGTCGGCCCGCGGCTTTGCGCCGAGCCGCACGGCCGTGGGACCCCTCGAGTCCGGCAGTGTCCGGTCGATCTCGGTGGTGCTCACCTCGCTCGCCACGCTCGATGCCGTGTCGGTGGTCGCCCCGCGTGTGCGCCCACTGCTCAACACCGAGAATGCGGTCACGGGTGGCTCCATCGAGGCGCGCGAGCTCACGTCGTTGCCCACCGACGCCCGCGACCCGATCGCGCTGCTGTACACCATGCCCGGCATCACGCCGGCCACCGGGTTCTTCGGCGACGCGCCGCGGCTGTCGTTCAACGGTGGCAATGCGTTGTATTCGCAGAACCTGCTCGATGGGCTCGACAACAACGAAGGGTTTCTCGGCGGGCCTCGCGTGGAGGTGCCGCTCGGCGCCATCGCGCGTATGGACGCCTTGGTGAACACGTACTCCACGCAACTCGGCCGCAGCCCCGATGGCATCGTGGACATCACCTCGGCGGCCGGTCGCGCCACGCTGGCCGGTGATGCATTCGTGTATCAGCGTCCCGGTCGCCCGTTCGATGCGCGCGTGCCCGTGACGTTCGGCGCCGAGCCGAATGCGCTGGCCCGCAAGCAGGAGGGCTTTCAGCGCGTGCAGGCCGGCGGCTCGTTGCGCGGCGCCTTCAATCCCGCCCGCACCTTCTTCGCCACGGCGGCCGAGTATACGCGCGAACAGGAAGATCGTATCGGCTCCACCGCGCAGGCGCAGTTTCTGGGCACCGAAACGCGACAGACGTGGAAGGGCTACGGCCGACTCGATCACGGCTGGTCGCCGACGCAGACCACCACCTTGCGCGTGGCCGCCAGCGCGGTGGATCGCGAGGGCAACGGCAGCGGCGTGCTCACGCCGGAGGCCGACATCACCACGCGCCGCATCGGCTCGTTGTCGGCACTGATCCATCGCAGCGCGCTGCGCGACGGACGCGCGTCGAACACGGCGTCGGTGCAGTTCGGCACGTTCCGTTGGTACTTCCCGCCGGCGCGCAGCGACTTCTCGCGGCCGCAGGTGACCGTGCTCGCGCCCGATCTGTCCACGCAGGCCATCGTGGGCTCCAGCAACTTCGTGTTCGACGAAACCGAGCGGCAGTGGCAGCTGCGCGACGTGTTCGAAACGGCCGTCGGTGAGCGCCACACCCTGCGCGTGGGCGGTGACGTGATCGCTGGCGCGTTCCGGTTGGCGGCGGCCAGCACGAACCCGAACGGTTCGTACGTGGTGTTCAACGACGGCAACATTGCGCCGCAGGCAGGGCGCCCGCTGTCGATCACCGACATTCCCGCCGGGGCGCGCGTGCAGTCGTACACCATCGATGCGCGTCCGCAGCAGGTGAATCTGTCGCAGGCCGTGTACAGCGCGTTCGTGGAGGATACGTGGCGCCCCACGTCGTCGCTCACCGTGGTGGGCGGCGTGCGCTGGGACTACGACGACATCACGTCGCGTGGGGAAAGCGACGCTGATCTCGACAACGTGCAGCCGCGCGCGTCGTTCAACTGGGTGCGCACCGACCGCGAGGTGATCCGTGGCGGTGTGGGCCGGTACGCCGGCAAGCTGCCGTATGCGATTTATTCCGACGCCATTCAGTTGGGTGCGACCGGTAACGCCGTACTCACGTTCAGCGGGGCCAGTGCACCGGCCTTCGGCGCGGGGCCGATGCCGGCGAATATCCCCAACGCCAACGTGCAGTCGGTGCCGCGCGAGATCTTCCGCACGTTCGCGCTGGGGCTCGATCAGCCCATGAGCTGGCAGAGCACGCTGGGATATCAACGGCAGTTGGGCCGAGCATGGGCGCTGAGTGCCGACGTGGTGTGGAGCGAGACGCAGAACCTGCCGTGGATGGCGGATCTCAATCCGATGTCGCGCCGACTCACCGCCGCCGACTCGGTGCCGCGCCTCTGCGCGAGTGCGTTCTCCTGCCCGGGTGACGCGTCGCGGCCCGCCAAGCCGACCACGACGGGCTATCGCCGACTCTCCACCGCGCAGAGCGGCGGGTCAGCGCGATACGTGGCGCTGTACGTGGCGGGGCGACGCGCGCTCACCGATCGCTGGCAGCTCGACGCCAATTGGGTGTGGTCGCGTGCGCAGA
This sequence comes from uncultured Gemmatimonadota bacterium, assembly GCA_903894655.1. GTDB lineage: Bacteria > Gemmatimonadota > Gemmatimonadetes > Gemmatimonadales > Gemmatimonadaceae > Gemmatimonas. Next base: position 592 of record CAITQY010000479.1, on the reverse strand, counting down.
ACAACACCGAGGACATCAACTTCTCGGCCACCCAGGGCAACTGCTTTGACACCAATCGCCGTGATGCCGTGACGGGTGCCGCGTGCGCGAGCGATGAATGGGCCGATGCCAATAACGACCGCCGGCACCGCGTGACCGTGCGCAGCGTGTATGAATCACCGCGCGGATTCACCGTGAGCATGATCGGTGATGCGCAAACGGGCGTGCCATTCAATCGTTTGGCGGGTGCCGTGACCAACGGCGGTATCGCGCGCTACGACCTGTTGGGGTCGGGGCCCATTCGCGGCAACGGTTTCATCGGCAACGCCGATCGGTTCTTCGGCGTGGCACGCAACGCCGAACGGTTGCCGGGCTTCGTGACGGCGGGCGCGAGTGCGGCGTATCGGCCGCGCGTGGCGGCGCTGCGTGGTCTCGAGCTCCGAGCTGATGTATTCAACCTGCTCAATTCGCTCGCGTGGGGTGGATACGCGAATGGCATTGGCGGCGGAGGCAGTCGGACGCAGTTCGGGCGGACGGGCGATCCAGTGTATCTGTTTGCGGCCGCCCCGCCGCGGCAGTTCCAGTTTTCGGCCCGCTACCTGTTCGGCGATCG
>CAITQY010000478.1 GCA_903894655.1 uncultured Gemmatimonadota bacterium | reverse complement strand
CCTGGCGGCCGCCGAGTCTGGCGTGGAAATGGACAAGAGCCAGTTGATCTCGCTCGTCCGGCAGTATGAAGACGCCGTCCGCTCCGCGGAGGGCGAGTTGTCCCGCACCCGCGAGCGCCTCGTCGAGGCTCGCGAACAGCTGGAAGCCGAGCGCGCCTCGGCCCGTGCCCTGCGCACGACGCTGGCCGCTCACAAGGAACGCCAGCCGATCTCCAAGCCGGCCAGCGACGCCCCACAGTCGGTGCTCGAAGCGGTGGAGCGCGCGCAGGCACTCTACTCGGATGCGATCCGACTGCTTCCGTCGGCCTTCTCGTCGTCCCGCGAATCATCGTTCCCCGACCCCGATACGGCGTGGTCGTACCTGAAGGCCCTCGGCGAAGTTGGCCGGCGGCGTCAGGATCGCGCCCTCGGCCGCCCCCTTGGCGAAGTGTTCATCGACCTCGGTGTCGATTACTCACCCGGTCCCTCCGACGGCAGCCGCAAGACGCCGTACATCTTCCGCGATGGTGAGCGAGAGATCGAGTGCGCCGACCAGCTGCGGAAGGGAGCCAACCCGCTCACCTGCCTGCGGATCTACTTCACGTCGTCGGAAGACGGCGGGTTCGTGATCGGTCACGTGGGGCGCCAGATCGAAGTGGTGGCACCGCCGGCCCCGGTGGCCGCTCCGGCCGAGTAACCGGCAGCACGCGGGGCAACGAGCAGGAAAGAGCGCGCGGTGTGACATCACACCGCGCGCTCTTTTTTATGGGGCCGTTTCGTGAAAGACCACGCTCGTCTCGTGTTGCAGGGCACGGCGAAGCGCCCATGCGTCCGAGAAGAGCACGACCACGTGTCCCTTGTGGTCGAACAGCTTGAGTCGCCCCTGGCCCGTGGCCACGCGCTCCACGTCGGCCTTCGGACCGGTGATCCAGCGCGGCCAGCGGTACGTCATCTTTTCGAACTTGCATGGCGCCGCGTACTCGTGCTCCAGACGAAACGCCATGACGTCAAACTGCAGCTGACCGACGGCGCCTACGATAGGTTGTGAACCCGCCGATGTCTCCGCGAAGAACACCTGCGCGGCGCCCTCTTCGGTGAGCTGGCGCAGCCCGCTGTCGAACTGCTTGCGCTTGAGCGGGTCGGCCGGGATGGCGCGGGCGAAGTGCTCGGGCGGGAAGCGCGGAATACCCTGGAACTCCAGCTTGCCGTCGCCCCCCAGCGTGTCGCCGATGCGCAGGTTACCTCGGTCCATGATGCCGATCACATCGCCGGGCCACGCTTCTTCGATACTGACGCGATCGCGCGCCATGAACTGCTGCGGCGCGGCCAATCGGATCGGCTTACCACTGCGCTGGTGTAGCACCTGCATGTTCGCTTCGAAGTGGCCGGACACGATGCGGACAAACGCCACCCGATCGCGGTGCTTCGGATCCATGTTCGCCTGGATCTTGAATACAAAGCCCGTGAAGTCGGTGCTCTCCGGATCCACGTTGCCGGTGTTCGTTTCGCGCGGGCCCGGCGCAGGCGCCAGTTCGAGAAACTCGCGCAGAAACGGTTCGATGCCGAAGTTCGTGAGGGCGGACCCGAAGAATACGGGCGTGAGCGAACCATCGATCACCCGATCGTGATCATACGTATGCCCCGCCGCATCAAGCAGGTCGATGTCGGTCATCAAGCGATCGAACGCACTCTCACCCATCGTCTCGATCAGCGCCACATCGTCGACACTCACGATCGTGTCGTCGGCCCGCGTCGCTCCGCGGTCACCGCTGCGCTCGAAGAGATGCACTTCGCGCTTGAGGCGGTCGTACACGCCCACGAAAATGTCGTTGTCGAACACCGGCCAGGTGGCGGCAAAGCAGTCGATGCCAAGATCGGCTTCGACATCCTGAATGAGCTTGAGCGGATCTTCGCCGTGGCGGTCACACTTGTTCACGAGGGTAAAGATCGGCGTCCGACGCCGCTTGCAGACCTCGAACAGCTGACGGGTGCGCTCTTCCACGCCGCGACGGTTGTCGAGCAGCATGATGGCGCAATCGGCCGCGACCAGCGTGCGGTACGTGTCTTCCGAGAAGTCTTCGTGACCCGGCGTATCCAGCAGGTTGAGCTGATATCCCAGATACTCGAACTGCAGCACGGAGCTGGTCACCGAGATGCCGCGTTCCTGTTCCAGCTTCATCCAGTCGGACGTGGCATGCCGCGTGGCACGCCGGGCCTTCACCGAGCCGGCCAGGTGGATGGCACCGCCGTACAGGAGCAGCTTCTCGGTGAGCGTGGTCTTCCCGGCGTCCGGGTGCGAGATGATCGCAAAGGTCCGGCGACGGGAGATCTCGTGCGCGAGGCGCTCAGCGGCAACTTCAGGAGAGACAGCGTCAGTCATCCCGAAAGCTAAGCGCCCCACGGGGGTATCCGAAACGGCTACTCGACCGTCACCGACTTGGCGAGATTACGCGGCTGGTCGACGTTACACCCGCGCTTGACGGCGATGTAATAGGCCAGCAGCTGCAGCGGCACGCTCGCCAGGATCGGCGTGAGCAAATCGACCGTCTCGGGGATCCGGAACTCGTAATCGAGCTTGCCGGCCAGCGACGGCTCCTCGCGCGTGGTGATCGCAATGATCTTGCCCTTCCGCGCTTTCACCTCCTGAATGTTCGACGTGATCTTGTCGAACACGGCGTCATGCGGGGCAATGCACACCACCGGCATCATCTCGTCGATGAGCGCGATCGGGCCGTGCTTCATTTCGGCGGCCGGATAGCCTTCGGCGTGGATGTACGAAATTTCCTTGAGCTTGAGCGCCCCTTCGAGCGCCGCCGGGAAGTTGTAGCCGCGTCCGAGGTACAGGAAATTGGTCGCACGCTTGAATTCCTCGGCGAGTTCCTCGATTTCGGGTGCGCGATCCAGGATGGACTGGATCTGTGCCGGTAGATCGGCCAGCGCCTGCGCGATTTCACGGCCGCGCGCCACGCTGAGATTCTTGAGGCGGGCGAGCTTGAGCGTGAACAGCGCCAGCGCCACGACCTGACTGGTAAACGCCTTGGTCGATGCCACACCGATTTCGGGCCCCGCGTGCAGATAGATCCCGCCGTCGTCTTCGCGGGCGATGGTGGACCCAACCACGTTCACCAGTCCGAGCGTACGGGCCCCACGGCGCTTGGCTTCGCGCATGGCGGCCAGCGTGTCCGCCGTTTCGCCCGACTGCGAAATCACGATGCAGAGCGTGGTCGGCGTCACGATCGGATTGCGATACCGGAACTCCGACGCGTACTCGACTTCCACGGGAATGCGGCACAGCTCTTCGATCATCATTTCGCCGATGAGCGCCGAGTGCCAGCTCGTGCCGCAGGCGGTGATAATGATGTTGTCGACCTTGAGCAGGTCTTCCTTCGAGATGTTCAGACCGCCGAGCTTGGAGAACCCTTCCTCGAGAATCAGTCGGCCGCGCATGGTGTTCTCCACCGTGGTCGGCTGCTCGAAGATTTCTTTCAGCATGAAGTGCGGATAGCCGCCGCGCTCGATCTGCTGCAGATCCCACTCGATGCGCGTGACGGGATTGTCGCGGATCGCCGAGTCCAGATCGAGCACCTTGTAGCCATCACGCGTCACGACGGCGATATCCCCGTCGTCGAGGTAGACCACGTTGCGCGTGTGCGCGAGGATGGCCGACGCGTCGGAGGCGATGAAGTACTCGCCTTCGCCGACACCGATCAGCAGCGGACTGCCCTTTCGGGCGGCCACGATCTTGTCCTTCTCATCACTCGTGATCGCGGCGAGGCCGTACGTGCCATCGCACTGACGCAGCGCCTCGATGACGGCGGCTTCGAGGTTGCCGGCATACGCCACCTCGATGAGATGAGCGAGCACCTCGGTGTCGGTGTCAGACTTGAAGACGTAACCGCGCGCTTCGAGTCCCGCCTTCAGGGCGGTGGCATTCTCGATAATGCCATTGTGCACCACCGCGATCTTGCCGTTCTGGCTCGCGTGCGGGTGCGCATTCGATTCCGTTGGCGGACCGTGCGTCGCCCAGCGGGTGTGCGCGATCCCCATCGTGCCCTGCGGCGGATCCTTTGCGATCGCCGCTTCGAGCCGGGCGATCTTGCCGGCTGCGCGGCGCGTTTCCACACCCGTGCCGTTCATGATGGCAACGCCCGCCGAGTCATAGCCACGATACTCGAGGCGCTTGAGCCCTTCGAGGAGCATGGGAGTGGCGATGCGATCACCAACGTAGCCGACGATTCCGCACATGTTCGTTCGAGGTCTAGAGTGTTCCGAGCGCCGACAACGGCGCCCGGGCCTGCATGATCAACGTGCGCGCATCCTGCTCGGTGGGTCCTTCCGCGATCACACGCACAATGGGTTCGGTCCCCGACGGGCGCAGGTGCACCCAGCGGTCGGGCCAGTCGAGCCGGAGTCCATCCTGCGTATCGGCCACGGCGTCCGGAAACGCGGCGCGCAGCGCCACATACACGGCGTCGAGCGGCGCCTCGGGCCGATCCAGCTTGTCCTTCACGATCACGTACTTCGGGCGCTCGGCGATCACCTCGGAGAGCGGCCGCGCTTCCTCGAGCATCAATTGCAACAACAGGGCCGCACCGACCGGCGCGTCGCGACCCAAGTGCATTTCCGGAAGGATGACGCCACCGTTCCCTTCACCGCCGATGGTCGCCCCGAGCTCGCGCATCGTCATCGCCACGTGCACCTCGCCCACCTTGGCGAAGTGGAAGGGTACGCCGGCATCGCGAGCCACGTCGGCCACCACCTTGCTGGTGGAGAGGTTCGTCACCACGGGCCCGGGCCGATGCCGGAGCACCGTGCGGGCCGCTAGGGCGAGCGTGTAGTCCTCCCCTGGCGCGATCCCGTTATCGAGCACGAGCGCCAGGCGATCCACATCGGGATCCGTCGCAAAACCGATGTCGGCTTCGGTCGCCTTCACCCGCCCCGCCAACTCGCCGAGGTTCTCGGCGACCGGCTCCGGCGGGCGATGAAACTGGCCGTCGGCTTCCATGTTGATGGCGTACACCTCACAGCCCAACTCGGTCAGCAGCTGCGGCATGATCACGCCCCCCGCACCGCGGCAGCAGTCGAGCGCCACGCGAAAGCGACGGGCGCGAATGCCGGCCACATCGAGGTACGGGAGGGCGAGCACCTGATCGATGTGCCGCTGCACCGCGTCGGTATCGTGCACGATCTCGCCGAGGGCGTCCCATGTCGCGCGCGGAATACCGCTGTCCATCAGCGCGCGCATGTCGGCGCCTTCGTCGGCCGAGAGAAAGAGCCCCGAGGGACCGATGAACTTGAGCGCGTTCCATTCGATCGGATTGTGGCTGGCCGTGATGCCGAGGCCGCCCGCCGCATGGTGGTGTTCGACGGCCAACTGAATGGTGGGGGTGGGCGCCATGCCGATGTCGATCACGGTGCAGCCAACCGACTCCAGGGCGCCGTGCACAATGCGGGTGAACATCGGTCCGGAGACCCGACTGTCACGCCCGACGACGATCGTGCGCGAACCGTGCCGTGCGGCCCACGCACCGAAGGCGGCGGCAAAGGTCGCGACGACTTCCGGCGTCAGCCCGTATCCAACACGTCCGCGCACACCGGACACGCTCACCATCAGTCCATCGAAAGCCATCGCACCCCTCGGTATATCGGCGTGTTTTCGGGTATTCCCGCAACCTAGACACAGAGCTACGTCCAGCCAACACAGACATGAAGGCGGACCCATCCGCGTATCCCAGCGTTCCGAACACGGACGATTCAGGACCAGCTCCCGTTACAGCGGTGGCATGCCCACGAACAGTGCACTAGTCTGTTCTCGCATGTCCGATCCGCTTGCTCTTCTCCCGCTCGCCATCGCCGCCGGTGGGGGACAACTCGGCCCGTTCGAGGCGGCGCCCCTCGCCGCCGCCGGGCTCACCCTCTTACAGCGTTCGGCCCCGCTGGTTCGCACGCTGGCCGGCAAGCGGTCGGCGATCCTGCTGCCAAGCGGGCCCGCCTATCTCGTGGCCCTGGCCGCATCGGATGGGCGTGGGGCGTTGCTGCTCGATCATCAGGGCTCAGCCGAATCGATCGCGTGGCAGCTGGCCGACGCCGACGTGGGGGCCGTGTTCACGGAGGCCGCGCTCCTTCCGTTGCTCCCCGACGGATTTCCCGTGGTGCTGCTCGACGAGGCCCCGCGCGTGGCGCGGGTGATCATGCCGGGGCGCCGCATGGACGTCGATCTGGGCTCGCACCATGGCCTCGCACTCGAGGGCGATACGGCGACCGAAGGACGCGAGG
>CAITQY010000477.1 GCA_903894655.1 uncultured Gemmatimonadota bacterium | reverse complement strand
GGGAGGGTGGGATCGGACATACCGCAAGGTAGTGGAACTGCTAACGGCTTAGGGAGCACTCTTGAACTGCCAACTGCCTAGGAGGCAGGAGGGAGGGTGTCAGGAAGGAGGAGGCAGGGACACGACGCCGCTGTCCTGCGTCCTCCACCCTGAGACCCTCCTCCCTGCCTCCTTGTATGTCTCCACGGTCCACGATTTCTCGTGCATCTTCAGGGTCGCGGCAGCTCGTTGCTCCCCAGGGCCAGTCGAGCCCGATGCTTAGTATGAGCGCCGCGTCACTGATCGCCACCAGCCCGAACCGCTACTTGGGGTTCGACCCCGTATCTCACAAGGCCGGGCGCGCGCGATCACGACCGCGTGAGGAGACCATGAGCTTCATCGGCATTGATGTCAGTGCGAAGACGTTGGACGTGGCCGTCGAGGGTGGCGCCACGTGGCAGGTGACGAATGATGCGGTGGGACTGGCCACGCTGCTCGCGCAGCTCGGGCCACTCGCGCCCGACCTCATCGTCGTCGAGCCCACGGGTCGGTATCACCAGCTGCTGGCCACGACGTGTGTGGCGGCGGGGCTCCCCATCGCGGTCGTGAATCCGCGGCAGGTGCGCGACTTCGCGCGCAGTATGGGACAGCTCGCGAAGACGGATCGCTTGGATGCCGCCCTGCTGGCCCGCTATGCCGCGCGCGTGCAGCCGGTGCCACGCGCGCTGCCGGACGAGGCCACGCGGGAACTGGCCGCGCTGGTGGATCGTCGCCGCCAGCTCGTCGATATGCTCAAAGCGGAGCGCCAACGCCTCGAGCACGCGCGGGCCAGTGTGCGCGGCAGTCTCACGCAGCACATCCGTTTTCTTGAACAGGCGCTGGCCGACGCGAATACGGAGCTGGATCAGTGGATCGAACAGAGTCCGCTGTGGCAGGCGCAGGACGCGCTCTTACAAAGTGTCCCCGGCGTGGGCGCGCAGACCTCGCATCTGCTCCTCGCGCATCTGCCGGAGCTCGGCACGCTCAACCGGCGCGCGATCGCGAAGCTCGTCGGCATCGCCCCGCTGGCGAACGATTCGGGGCGCTTCCGCGGCCAGCGGAGCTGCTGGGGCGGGCGTGCGGAGGTCCGCAGCATGTTGTACATGGCGGCGCTCACGGGGGCCCGCCACAACCCCGTCCTGCGCGACTGCTACCAGCGGCTCCTCGCCGCCGGCAAACCCCCCAAGCTCGCCCTGATGGCCTGCATGCGTCGCTTGCTCGTCATCCTGAACACCATGATGCAAACGGGCCGGCACTGGGAAGTGCCGACCCCCTCCACCCCTTGACCTTTAACACCGCTACTAAGCCGTTGGCAGTTTCCAAATCTGGCGGCATACTACCTCACCCCAACCCGGCCCCATGCTGTCATTCCGCCTCATCGCCGCCGCGCTCGCCCTGAGCGCCTCCGCCCTCTCCGCCCAAGCCCCCGCCGAACCGGCGCGTGTGCGCTGGGAACGTCAATGCCAGATCCGCAAAGACAAGTTCGAGAAAATTCTGCCGCGTGCGATGCGCGAGAATGGCGTCGACATGTGGATCGTGATGCAGAAGGAGAATCAGTTCGATCCCATGTACGAGGATCTGGGGCGTGGCTACGTGGGCAGTGTGGGCTACTACATCTTCACCGATCGTGGTGGTGATCGCATCGAGCGCGCGGCGATCGGCGTGAGCGGCTACCTGCTCGAGCAGTGCAAGGTGTACGACATCGTACGCGGCTTTGCACCGCTCAAGGCGTTTATCGCCGAGCGCAACCCGAAGAAGATCGCGCTCAATATGTCGGAGGAAGTTGGCGCTGCCGATGGACTCTCGAAGACCTCGTATGATCGCCTCGTGAAGGAGATCGGTCCCGAGTTCGCGTCGCGCGTCGTGTCGGCGGAAAAAGTGGTGAGCGACTACCGCTCGGGTTTCACCGCCTCGCAAATAGTGGCGCTCGGCGAAGCCGGCGAGCTCTCACGGCGTATTGCGCAGCGCGCGTTGAGCAACGAAGTGATCACGCCGGGCGTGACCACGCTGGAAGATGTGGCGTGGTGGATGATGGATCAGCTGCAGCAGCGCGCGCTGGGGTCGTCATTCGACATGCCGTCGGTGTACATCACCGGCCCGAAGGGGATCGAAGCCACCAGCACCGATCGCATCATTCAGCGAGGTGACCTGCTCATCATCGACTGGGGCGTCGGGTACTTGAACGTATGGACCGACGTGAAGCGCATGGCGTATGTGCTCAAGCCCGGCGAGACGGCGGTGCCCAAGGGTATTCAAACGGCGTTTGACAACGCGTTGAAAGTCCGCGACGTGATTCGCCGTACGATTCGCCCGGGGCCGACCGCCGGCGACATGGTCGAGCAGTTGAAGACCGAGATCACGAAAGCAGGGTTCCGCATGCAGGGCGCGTTCAACGAAGTCACGAACGACGGACAGGTGGAGGTCATGTTCGGGTGCCACTCCGTGGGCGATCGCGGCCACGGTGCCGGCCCGTCGATCGCGACCTTCAATCCGCGGCAGATGACGTTCGCGATCAAGCCATACAATCCGTTCTCGATCGAGCTGTTCGCGTGGACGCCCAATCCCGATTGGGGCGGTGCGAAAGTGCGCATTCCCCTCGAGGACAACGCGATCGTGACCGAGCGCGGCGTGGAGTGGTTGTATCCGGTGAATGAGCGGGTGTGGCTCATTAAGTGAGTCGCTAACTGCCAACGGCTTAGGGGCACTCTGAACTGCCAACGGCTTAGGGGGCAGGGAGGAGGGGGTCAGGAAGGAGG
>CAITQY010000476.1 GCA_903894655.1 uncultured Gemmatimonadota bacterium | reverse complement strand
GGCTGGACCGATCCGGGACTCGCCTTCGATGTCGCGCTCCATCTGGGCACACTCATCGCGCTGGTGTGGTACTTCCGCGCCGAGTGGATCGACATGACGAAGAGCGCGTGGCGCATCGCGTCCACGCGGCGCATCGAAACCGTGCATGACCGTCGGCTCGTGTATCTGGTCGTGGCCACGATTCCCGCCGGCGTCGGCGGCCTGCTCCTCAACGATTTGGCCGAAACCACCTTTCGCTCGCCGGTGATCATCGGCACCACGCTCATCGTGATGGGCGTGTTGCTCTGGGCCGTCGATCGCTGGAGCGCCCGCGCCCGCATGATCGAGGAAGTCACCATGCGCGACGCCATCATTGTCGGATGTGCGCAGGTGCTGGCCCTCATCCCCGGCGTGTCCCGCTCCGGCTCCACGATTACTGCGGGGCGTTTGCTCAAGTTGGATCGCCCCAGCGCCGCGCGCTTCAGCTTTCTTATGAGCATGCCGATCACGCTCGCGGCCGTGGTGCTGAAAGTGCCGGAAGCGGTACGCGCCGAAGGGATCTCGGCGCCGCTCGTCGCCGGGGTCATTGCGGCCGCGATCAGCAGCTGGTTGGCCATCACCGTGCTCCTGCGCTACGTGAGCAAGCACAGCTTCGGTGTCTTTGCCGTGTATCGTGTCATCCTCGCCGCGGTGGTCTTTGCGACGATCGCCACCCGCGCCTGATGATCGCCCCCTCGCCGACGCTCGCGGCCGAGTGCGGCCTGGTGCGTCTCGAACATCACGCGCTGCTCGGCTCCACCATGGACGAGGCGCACCGTCTGGCGCAGGCTGGTGCGCCAGCGGGCACACTCGTGCTCGCCGATGCGCAGGATGGTGGCCGTGGTCGCGGTGGCCGGAGTTGGGCGTCGGAGCCCGGGGCCGGCATCTGGATGACGCTCATCGAACGCCCGCGTGATCAGCGCGCGCTCGACGTGCTCGCGCTGCGCACCGGCCTGGCGCTCGCGGACGCCCTCGAACCATTCTGCGACAGCCGGATCACGCTCAAGTGGCCGAACGATCTGTTCGTCGGAGCGGGGAAGCTGGCCGGCATACTCATCGAGGCGCGCTGGCGCGACGCGCTCCCGGAGTGGGTCGCGATCGGCGTCGGTGTGAATCGCCGCGTGCCAACCGCCTTCCCTGGTGCCGCATCGGTCCGTGACGACACGACGCGTGATGCGCTGCTGCGCGCGATGCTGCCGCCCATGCGCACGGCGGCCGCACAGGCGGGCAGTCTGACGGCGGCGGAGTGCGCACACTGGGCCGAGCGAGATCTCGCCTATGGCCGCGAGATTATCGAGCCGCGGGCCGGACGGGCCATGGGGATCGACGCCACCGGTGCGCTCCGCATCGCCGAGGCACGCGGCGCCATCTACGCCGCGCGAAGCGGCTCACTTGTATTCGCCGCGGAGGCGCCGTGAGAGGTTCGTCATGTTGATTGTCTTCGACGTCGGCAACACCGAAACCACCATCGGGTTGTTCGAGGGCGACATCCTGCGCGCCGACTGGCGGATCATGACCGCCCTGCCGCGAACGTCCGACGAATTCGGGATCGTGCTGCGCAGCCTCCTGCATGCGTCGAACGTGGAGCTCAGCGCGGTCACCGCCGCCGCCATCGGCTCGGTGGTGCCGCCCATCACCGATCCGCTGGCGAAAGCCTGCGAGACCTACTTCGGGGTCACCCCGATTCTCGTCGACGCCAGGGCCGCGCTGCCCATCACGCTGCAGGTCGATGAGCCCCTTAGCGTCGGTGCCGATCGCCTCATCAACACCCTCGCCGCGAGTCAGCTCTATCAACGCGACACGATCTGCGTGGATCTCGGCACCGCCACCACCTTTGATTGCATCACGGCCGATGGGGTGTTTCTCGGCGGCGTCATCATGCCGGGCGTGCGCACGTCGGCGGAGACCCTCACCCGACGCACGTCGAAGCTGCCGGCCACGGAGCTGCTCCCCCCCAAGCAGGTGATCGGGAAACGCACCGAAGAATGCATTCGGGCCGGCGTGCTCTTCGGCGCGGCCGACGCCATCGATGGCATCGTGCGCCGCATCAAGGCCGAGTGGCCCGGTCGTGAGATCCCGTTGGTCGTCGCGACCGGTGGGCTGGCCGAAACCCTCCAGCCGTGGTGCTCCGAATTCGATCTGGTCGAACCCACGCTGACCCTGCAAGGCTTGCGTCTGGCCCACGACCTGCTCGTTCGGCCGTAGCGGGGACGTCGCGAAACAGAGCCACTGCCGCCACGGCAGTCCGGCCAGGATTCTACTGCCATTCCAGGTAGTCCAATGTCGATTCGGCAGTGGATGCCCAATTGTAAATGCTTTCGTTGCTTATGGTTACGGAATGGCAACGAGTTCGAGGGCGGCTTGACGGGTGGCGCCATTCCGCTTACGTTCACGTTGTTAGCACTCGACTCGCTTGAGTGCTAACATCGAGCATACTCATTGGTTCGATCCCTGACACATACGCAGGAGACATCAGTTATGGCCACTCAGAGTGCCGCCAAGGTCGCGCCGCTCGCGGATCGCGTCGTCGTGAAGCCGAGCGAAGAAGCGGAACAGATGCGCGGTGGACTGTACATCCCGGATACCGCCAAGGAAAAGCCGCAGCAGGGTTTAGTCATGGCGGTTGGCCCGGGCCGTTTCGAGAAGGAGACCCGTGTGCCGATGGACGTGAAGGTCGGCGACAAGATTTTGTACGGCAAGTACAGCGGGACGGAAGTGACGATCGATGGTGAGCAGCTGCTCATCCTCCGCGAGTCGGATGTGCTCGCGGTCATCAGCTAATCGTCGTCGAACCACTCAACGGTAAATAGCAACCATGGCTCCTAAGGAACTGCATTTCAACGTGGACGCGCGCGCGGCTCTCAAGCGTGGCGTCGATCAGCTCGCCGAGGCCGTGAAGGTCACGCTCGGACCCAAGGGTCGCAACGTCGTCATCGACAAGAAGTTCGGCGCCCCCACCGTGACCAAGGACGGCGTCACGGTCGCGAAGGAGATCGAACTCTCGGATCCCATCGAAAACATGGGCGCGCAGATGGTGAAGGAAGTCGCGACCAAGACGTCGGATCTCGCTGGCGACGGCACCACGACCGCCACGGTGCTCGCCCAGGCGATCTTCCGTGAAGGCCTCAAGAACGTCACCGCCGGCTCCAACCCGATGGCGCTCAAGCGCGGCATTGAAAAGGCCGTCGCGAGCATCGTCGAAGAGCTCAAGCGCATCTCCGTGCCCACCACGGGCAAGAAGGAAATCGCGCAGGTCGGTACCATCTCGGCGAACAACGATCCCGAGATCGGTAACCTCATCGCGGAAGCGATGGAAAAGGTCGGCAAGGATGGCGTGATCACCGTCGAAGAGGCCAAGGGCCTCGAGACGACGCTGGAGACGGTCGACGGTATGCAGTTCGACCGTGGCTATCTCTCGCCGTACTTCGTCACGGATCCGGAAAAGATGGAGGCGGTCCTCGAGAACGCCATGATCCTGATTCATGACAAGAAGATCTCGGCCATGAAGGATCTCCTCCCGGTGCTCGAGAAGGTCGCCCAGCTCGGCAAGCCCCTCCTCATCATCGCGGAAGACATCGAAGGCGAAGCCCTCGCCACGCTCGTCGTCAACAAGCTCCGCGGCACGCTGCGCGTCGTCGCCGTCAAGGCGCCGGGCTTCGGCGATCGTCGCAAGGCGATGCTGCAGGACATCGCGACGCTGACCAAGGGTCAGGTCGTGTCCGATGAAGTCGGCTTCAAGCTCGAAAACGCGGTCCTCACCGACCTCGGCTCGGCCAAGCGTATCGTGATCGACAAGGACAACACGACGATCATCGACGGCGCCGGCGAGACGAAGGACATCGAAGGCCGCGTCAAGGAAATCCGTGGAGCCATCGAGAAGAGCACGTCCGATTACGATCGGGAGAAGCTCCAGGAGCGTCTCGCGAAGCTCGCCGGTGGCGTGGCCGTCATCAATGTCGGCGCCGCAACCGAAGCGGAAATGAAGGAGAAGAAGGCCCGCGTCGAAGACGCGCTGCACGCCACGCGTGCCGCCGTTGAAGAGGGCATCGTCCCGGGCGGCGGCGTCGCGCTCATCCGCGCGCAGCACGTGCTCAAGGACGTGAAGGTCGCCGAGCGCGACGAGCAGATCGGTGTCGACATCGTGCGTCGCGCGATCGAAGAGCCGCTCCGCATGATCGTGCAGAACGCCGGTGGGGAAGGCTCCATCGTCGTCGAGAAGATCCGTACGGCCAAGGAAACCAGCTTCGGCTACAATGCACTCACCGACGTGTACGAAGACCTCGTGCAGGCCGGCGTCATTGACCCGACCAAGGTGACCCGCACGGCGTTGCAGAACGCGGCGTCGATCGCCGGTCTCCTCCTTACGACGGAAGCGGTGATCGTCGAGAAGAAGGAAGCGTCGGCTCCTGCTGGCGGTGGCCATGGCGGCCCCGGCGGCGGCATGGGCGGCATGTACTAAGCCGTTCCACGATGTGCGGAAACAAAACGGGCGCCCGATCAGGGCGCCCGTTTTGCGTTGGTGTGCCGCCCGGCCGACGCTCGGCAGCGGACCGGCCGATTAGGGGATGGCCACCACGCGGTACTCCAGAATCTGGCTCACCATTGTACTGGTCGGGACGACGCCGTTTGCGGCCGTCGTTTTCGCACCGTAGAACGTCGCCTCGTCCCTGAGGCTCGCGGTGGCGGGCCCCGTGATGTTCACGGTGGCCCACGTCGTGCTCGACAGGCTGGTGCGGCCAAGGCTGGGTAGCCGTGGAAAGGAAAGGACCAAGGTAAAGCCCACCGCCGGGGCCTTCAGCCGTACTTGACGGCGGTCGTGGAATTCGACCTCACGCTCGGCGTGTTCCTGCGGCGCCACGTCGCGCGACTCGTTGCCGACACGATCGCGGGCACTTGGTTCGAAGTGTCCGCGGCTGATGCCGCCATCGGGGCGACGGGCAGCTTTCGCGCCGTACGACGCCGCTGACCGCTGGCGGCACAACCACCGAAGCGGCCCCTACAGCGCCAACCCGAGCTGGTGGGCCCGCGCCGGCCACTCCGCCTCGCCGCTCGTCGCGACCGGGGCCAGCGGCGCCCCCTGCGCCGCCGCGTACAGCGCCTCCCGCGTCCACCCCGCCCGGCGCAGCGCCTCCCGCGTGCGCGCGATTGCCAGCGCGGGGAGGTTGTTGGTTTCGCTCAGGTGCGTGAGCAGGACACCGCGCAGCCCGCGATGGGCACAGGCGCCCACGAAGGCCGCCGCGGCACCGTTCGAGAGATGCCCAAGGCCCCCACTGATCCGCTGCTTCAGCGACCAGGGATACGGACCACGAGCGAGCATCTGCTCGTCGTGGTTCGACTCGACCACCATGAGGTCGAGGCGCTCGAACGCCGCGGGCAGCGCCTCGGGAACGCGCCCCACATCCATCACCACGCCAGCGCGCGCGCCGCTCCGGATATCGGTCAACACCAGCGCACGGCAATCCCGCGCGTCGTGCGGCACCCCGGTCGTCTCCACCAGGAAGCCTCCCACGACCGTCGGGCCGGTCTCGAGGAACGCGTGCGCTGCGAGCGCAGGCGCCCGCGGTCGCCCGTCCGCTTTGGTGCCGCTGTCGGTGTCCAGCGCATCGAGCGTCCCCGCCGACCCGTACAGTGGCCACCCCCAGCGC
>CAITQY010000475.1 GCA_903894655.1 uncultured Gemmatimonadota bacterium | reverse complement strand
CGCCGATGCGTCGTCCCGACCACCACAATGAGATCGAGCTGAACATGCTCTCTTCCGGCTGGGTGACTTACCTACTGGGCGGCCGCAAGGTTCGGATCGAGCCGGGGCACCTAAGCGCCTTCTGGGCGGCAATCCCGCACCAAATTATCGACTACGGACGGGGCACGGAATACTACGTAGCAACCATTCCTCTCGCCTGGTTCCTGCAGTGCAAGCTCCCGGAAAGAATGACGCAACCGCTGATGAGCGGCGAGGTACTGAGCGAGGCGCAGCCGGTACGCGCAGGCTTCGACACGGCGCTGTTCGCGCAGTGGGAGGCCGATCTGCAAAGCACGCGCGAGGAGGCGAAAGACCTTGTGATGCTTGAAATCGAAGCGCGCCTGCGCCGCTTTGCCCTTACTCTGCCCTCGCCCACTGCGCAGAAGAAACGCAATCTGTACCTGTCCTTGCAGTCCGGTAGCCTCAACAAAGTGGAGCAGATGGCCTGCCTCGTCGCGCAGCGCTACACGGAGTCGCTGACGGTGGCGGAGATCAGCCAGTCAGTGAAGCTGCATCCCAACTACGCGATGAATCTATTTAAGAAGGCGTTCGGCACCACGCTTATCGACTACCTCACTCATCACCGAGTTTCACACGCGCAGCGGCTGCTCGTAACGACAGACGAGAAGATCGTCGATATTGCCTTCAGCTCAGGGTTTAACTCCATCAGCCGGTTCAACGAGGCCTTTCGTCGCGCCCGTGGCTGTACGCCTCGGGAATATCGGGTTGCGCACGACCTCGACAATCAAAAGTGATCGCCAAACGCGCAGCCCAGATCCGAACATTATCAAACCGCCCACCTTGATTGTTTGGCGGTGATCTAGACGAGATTGGTCGAGATCAAAAACGCGCCCACATCAGCCAGCCAGGGAGTCGCACTCTTGGGATCGCGGGTTGATCAAGGGACGCGCCGGAAACGCAGGGCCATATAGGATTTTCCGGGCAGGACGATGGCTCGACCGTCGATATCGGCAAAAGTACTGGCGTCTTTCTGTTTCAGGGTGAACACACCTTCGATCGGCGTCACGGTCATCGCCCAGGGGTCAAGCAACTCGGCCGCAAAGCGCATCCCATCGGAGAGACTATTTTTGTAGAATTCCACGGCCCACGACTTGGGCGCGGAGCGGCCGAAATAAACGAGATAATATTCACCCGCTTGGCCACCGACATGTGGTTCGCCGAGACCGTCGCCGACGGGAGTGCGACGCAGCCCATAGGGATCGCTCCACTGGTCGATCGGATCGATGCCATGTGCCGGCCCCTCCACCATGATTTTTCGCAAGAACGCAAGTCGAGGTGCGCTTTCACCTTTGAGTACGCCGCCCTGACCGAGCCAGACAACGTCATCGGGCTTGCCGAAAAATTCGCTGTGACCGACGTAGGTGCCGGCTACTGTTCCTGCCCAGAAACGGTGGACCATTTCCTGTGCTGAGAGATTACCCCAGCGATAGATTGAGTCGCCCTCGTATTTCACTTCATCGTAGATAATTGGCTTCCGGTAGACCGCTCGGTAGAGTTCGGCCCGGCCCGCATCGTTAACGGCGGCACCGTTTTGAATACTAACGTGAGTCACCCAGGGGTGATTGTGGTTGTAGATACGGCGGTTGTTATGAATCGACCGCAGATGACCGTAGGGGTCAGAATCGCGGACGACCTGAAAAAAACGATCCCAGTCTATCTCGGTTTTTGTCCGCAAGTCGTCATATTCATTCGCCATGGACCACCAGATATTTCGGTACGCGGAGAGGCGGGCGACGACGTAGCGTAAGTAAAAATCGTCCGTGGCGGGGTCCATCGTCTCAAAGCCCCAATCTTCTTTATCATCGTAAGGATGAAAGAGAATCAAGTCGCACTCGACGCCGAGGTCACGTAGCTCGGCGATACGTTTCTCAAGATGCTGAAAAAATTCCGGATTAAACCGGGTGTAATCCCAGTGTTTTGGTACTCCTTCAAAAGGCCAACGTGTCGGCGGCATGAGCTTGATGCCGTGCGCCTGGGGGAAAATGCACATGCGCAGCTTGTTGAACGGCGAGGCCGCGAGCGTTGCTAGTGTCTGCTCCTGCAGCGCCTCAGGCCGGTGGATCCACGTGTAGCTGGTGGTGCCGATCTGGTTAAACGGCGTGCCGTCGGCGTAGCCAAAATGGTAGGTATTGCGCACTTCGACCGGCCCGTGATTATTTATGGCTGGAGCGGTGACCTGGAAGCTGCCGTGCTGACCCGTAAGCGACCAGCGGTTGCTATGGGTCTCATAGCGCCACTCACCGGGCTTATCCGGCATGAAGCGAACCCGATATAAGCCCTGACCGTCGTAGAAGCCCGTTACTTCGGTGGCG
>CAITQY010000474.1 GCA_903894655.1 uncultured Gemmatimonadota bacterium | reverse complement strand
CTCGCGGACCAATCGGACGGCCCGCTCACGGACCTCAGGACTAAATCGATGTGTTCGGGATTTCGCCATGACTCCAAGTTCTCACAAAGTGGAGCCTCCTGTAATCCCGGGGCGGTTCATTTCTGTACGCGTCGTTGACTCTCAGGAAATTGAAGACGACATAGAGAAAAAACGGAATCTCCCAGAACGGCCAGAGCATGGCCGAAACCGTTCGACTGGGCTCATGATCGATCACGTTGCAGGAATGATTGAACCCGAGCAAACGATGGATCGCGGTTTGAGTGGGATCGCCATGAACGAAGAACGAGGTCAGGAGGTATCCCGTCAGCATCGTGACGATCAGCCCACAAAACGAAACAGTTCTCAAAATTTCCGGATTGAAGCGTAACGTCAATGCGTAGCTTCCCGTTTCTTTTCTGCTCGTGTCAGTCACGTTTCTGTCCGGTAAAAAATCCACGCGGCGCGTACGGGAGACGGACGTCACCGTGGCGCACCAACGTCTCGTCGGTCGCGATCCTCAGGGGCCCTAACGCCTGCGCAGGGCCCGTCGGTTCCTCGGCGCTGAGTGGACGAAAGAACTCGACGCGGGCAACCAGCGTCAACAGCGGTGACTCGGGGATTGGGCTCACCTACGCTCGGGTTGATCAGGAACGTACACGCGCCCTGCGGCTGCGGCGCGGGCCGGGACACGGGGGGTCAGGGACGCCGCATCGCACACCACGATGGGGGCTCGATCCAACGGGGGCAAGTTCACGCGGACTCTAGCTTCGGTGTTGACCATGCCGTCATGTTGCACCGGCGCAGTTTTTGTCGAGTTCACCCGTGTTATGAGTCAGCTGCGATGCCCGAGACGCACGACCCGCCTCCCATAGACCCGCCCGTGAACCTAGGAGAACGGCTGGTCGTGCTGCTTCGGTGCCAGCCGCCCGCGGACTCGTTCGAGCAGCGCGCGCAACGAGCCATCGTGTCCGTGCAGGCGGCCACGGCGTTCTCGTTTCTGGTGCAAACGATCGTCGTCGCGGTCACCGAGGACCTCACGCAACCAGGGGTACGTGGGCGCCTCGTGGGGATTGCCCTCACCTCGCTGGTCCTGGGGGCCATCCTGTTCGTGTCGCGCGCCGGGCACCTGCGCCTGTCTGGACGGCTCTCGGCGGGATTTACGATCGCGATGCTGCTGGCGTTCGGCCGGTGGAGCGGTTTGCGGGAGTCGCCGGCCGCGTTCGTCTTCTCCATGGGTGTCATCGGTGCGCTGTTCCTCGTGGAGTCGCCCCGGCTGATTAAGTGGTGGGTGGCGGCTTTTCTGGCCAGCTTCGCCTTCGGCATGCTCGTCGATCCGATATGGATGGTCGCGCCGAGCCGGGCGGCCCAGCTGAACGGGATCCTGCTGTCGGTCACGTTTTTCGCGATGTACATGAAGGAGTACCGCGACACGATCACGGACGGCATCAAATCGCTCCGGAGCCAGACGGCGCGCCTTGGCGAGAGCAACCGGGAGCTCGAGGAGGCGCTCCGCGCGCGCGACGCCCTCTCGGAGCAGTTGGCGAATGCCCAGCGGCTCGAAGCGATGGGTCGGATGGCCGGGAATATCGCGCACGACTTCAACAATCAGCTCACGGTGATCCGCGGCTACGCCGAGTTGATCGGCAAGGGGATCACGCCCGGCACGCCGCGCCAGGCCGAGCTGGAACAGCTCGCCAGTGCCGTGTCGCGCGCCTCGTCCATGACGCGGGAGGTGCTCGATTTCGCGTCGCCGCACGGGTTCCCGCTGGAAGCGACGGACATCGCGGCGCTGGTGGGGGGACTCGCGTCGGATCTGACGCAGCTGCTCGCCCCCGCGGTGACCCTGCGCGTCGAACGGCCGGCGTCGCCGGTCTACGCCATGGCGGACCGTTCCCAGATCGAGCGGCTGGTGATCAACCTCGCGATCAACGCGCGCGATGTGACGCCACGCGGCGGATCCGTCACGCTTACCGTGCACGCTATGGACGCGCACGTGGTCTGCCGCGTGATCGATGGCGGCCCGGGGGTGCCCGTGGCGCTGCGGGAACAGATCTTCGAACCCTTCTTCACCACGAAGGGCACGACCGGCGGCACTGGCCTGGGCTTGGCGTCGGCGTTCGTGATTGCCCGGAAGCACGGCGGCACCCTGCAGCTGGGTGACACCCCCGGCGGCGGGGCCACCTTCACGCTGGAACTCCCCCGCATCGCGCCGCCGGAACGCGCCGGAATAGGCGCACGACCGACGGCCGCGCCCACGGTGCCACTCGCGGCCATTCCCCGCCTGCCGCGGGCGGACGCCGTCGACCCGGACCGGGGCCGCGCGCGGGCGCCGCGGCCGTCGGTGCCACCGGCACCGGTCGTGGAGATTCCGGACGATACCTCCACGTTGCTGGCGGGGATGGCCG
>CAITQY010000473.1 GCA_903894655.1 uncultured Gemmatimonadota bacterium | reverse complement strand
TCTGGGCGGCGCGCTCGACCCCGAGACGGACGAGACGACCTACAACGGTGCGCGTTGGTTGCTCGCCCGCGAGACGTATTGGCTGAACCCCGCGATCGCGCCTGCCGTTGGCAGCCCGGAGTATCAACGCGCGCTCGCGTTTTATCAGTCGCGTGCGGTACGGCCGGCGTTTCAGTGGAGTTGGCGCGACGCTCAGCTGGAGCGTGATGTGTACGCGCAAACCATCGCCAGCGCGAATCGGAGCGGGCAGCGGGCGGTGAACTACGTCGGATTGATCGGTGCCAATCACTTGGTCAGCTTGATCGATGCCTACGTCAGCGTCCGGGTTCGGCGGTTTGGCGGTGCCGGGGTGATGGGCCTCAGCGTGGAGAGCGTACACACCGTGGTCGAACCGGTGGGAGACCCGCGCGTCGGGCGGCGGCAGCTGCGTACCGCCATTCGCCTCGTCCCCAGCCTCCGCTAGCACCCATCACGATCGGCGGCGTAGAGGGGTAAGGCCGACCGTCGGGAATCCACGTGATTGCGCGGCGCCATGTGATCGCCGACACATCGTGCCGAACGCCAGGAGCCGATCGTCAATTGTCTGACGCGTGTGGAACGCGTCTGTTCACTCCGGCGCCGTGGTCAACCGCCTCTCCGATCTGGTCGCGTCCTCCAGTTCGCGCTGGTCAGTGGGTATTGGCACCCCTTTTCACTCCGATCCACGCTTCGACGATGACCACACCCGGCTTCAACGAGCACGTCGCGGTTCATCTGACCCTTGGTCAGGATGAACCGTCGTGGTTGACGGCGTGGTGGGAATCGGCGGGGATTCCGCGGCAGCAGACGGCCGATGCGGCCGGTGTGTGTCCCCAGGCGATGAAGTCGCGCCCCAGGCTGATTCTGATCGACGCGCGCGGCGATGCCGAATGGGAGGCGCTCGCCGTCGGAACCTGCCGTCGCCTCAAGCGCGATGCGTACACGGCGATCGTCCCCGTGCTGGTTATCGTGGCGGCCGAGCGCTTCGCCGAGGCCTTCGAGGCGGGCGCGGATGAGGTCCTCAGAGGTGACGTGACCGATCAGGAGGCGACGGCGCGGCTGTCGGCCATGCTGCGACGCAGCGATCGCGACACCGATGTGCATCCGTCAACCCGGCTGCCCGGCACGCGGGAAATCGAAGCCGAGTTGAGCCGGCGTGTGGCGTCCGGGGAAAAGTTCGCGGCGTGCTACGCCGATTTGGACCACTTCAAGGAGTTCAACGACCGGTACGGGTATCACCACGGCGATCAGGTGATCCGGCTGCTGGCTCGCATTCTTCATGACGTGGTGAAGGGCCTGTGCCTTGAGGAGGGGTTCGTGGGCCACATCGGGGGGGACGATTTCCTCTACACAATTCCCCTCGCCGCCGTCCCCAGGGTTTGCGACGAGGTGATCCGGGTGTTCGACGAACTCATTCCGTGGCAGTATTCCGAGCAGGACCGTCGTGTGGGATATTTCTTTGGTAAGGATCGGCGCGGCCAGCTCCATCGCGTTCCGCTGATGACGCTGTCCGTCGGCGTCGTCACCAATCAGCGCCGGCATTTCACACGGGGCATCGAGGTCAGCGAGTTGGCGACGGAAATGAAGAGTTACGCAAAGACACTGTCGGGCTCTGTTTGGGCGGTCGATCGTCGACGCGATGAACCGGTGGCGCCGGCCTCTGCGGGGGCGTCGATCGATGCGCTGCGGGAGCGACACGGTGTTCGCAGCGTCGGAGGCGCGTCATGACGGTATCGTGTCCCGACTGCAAGTCAGTCTTTCGCGTGGATCCGGCCAAGGTGCCGGCCACGGGCGTGCGCGCGCGTTGCTCTGTCTGCGGCGGCGTGATCGCTGTCGGGGGGGGGACGCTGCCGGTTTCCGTGACGCCGGCGTGGTCTGTCGCGGCGGTGCCCCCGCTCGGCGCTGGGCACTCACGCCCCACGCCGGCGTCCACGGCGCCAGCTGGTGCCCCACTGCCACCAGCCGTGCGCATCCTGACGCCGCCGGCGCCCGCCGCGTTGCCGTCAGCGGGGGCGGCCCACCCACCCACGGCCGCGATGACCCCGGTATCGTCGTCGGCCACCGCGACACCGGCGGCCGGCAAGCGTCCGATTAATCCCTTCCTCCGAGCCGATCCGGCACAGCGCGCGCGGCGGCTCGCCCGGGCACTCGTCTCCGATCTGGTCGCGTATCATCCGCAGAAACGCGATGAAGGACTGCGCGAGGGCACGCTGCGACAACTCTTTCGCGAAGAAATCAAGAAAAGCTACGAGGAGTACGTGGAGCAGGTCGGGCGCGACGTGGCTGAACACTCGCCGCACTTTCAGGAAGCGCTCAACGAGATTCTTGCGGGCGGTCGCCGTCTGTTCTGATTCTGCCGCTGGAAGCCAGTGCGCTCTCCGGGTACCTTCCCTGTTACTTGAATGCTGGTAACAGCTGGTGACACTACGGGCCGCTCTCCTGCGCGGAGGGCGGCTCGCGTCGTACGTGGAGGCACGGCATGCAGGACGGAGAGCGGCTGAAGGTCTTGACACGGTCGGAAGAGCGGCTCGTGGACATGCGGAGGTATCTTTGACGTCGACGCCAAGCGCTCGACGCTGAACGCGTATGAGAATGAGATGTCCGAGGGCGCCTTCTGGAATGATCAGGAGCACGCGCGGGTCATCGTGCAGCAGGTCAAGGTGCTGAAGGGATGGATCGAGCCGATCGACTCACTGAGTGCGCGCATCGAATCCGCGCGTGAGATCGACGAACTGCTCGTCCTCGAGCCGGACAATGCCCTGTCCAAGGACCTCGATGCGGAGACCGAACGCATCGTCGACGAACTGGACGCGTTCGAGCTGAAGTCGCTGCTGCGCGGACGCGATGACTTTCGTGATGCGCAGATTGAAATCAGCGCTGGCGCTGGCGGTACCGAGGCGCAGGACTGGGCCCAAATGATCATGCGGATGTACACGCGCTGGGCTGAGCGAAAAGGGTTCGAGCTCGAGATGCTCGATCTCAGCGAAGGGGAAGAAGCCGGTATCAAGGGCGCCGTGATCGAGATCAAGG